>DATDIC010000085.1:0-9122 GCA_036521275.1 Acetobacteraceae bacterium | reverse complement strand
TGTCCGGGGCGGGACGTGTATCTGTCGCCCGATCACGCGGTGTATGCGGATGGCGTGCTGATCCCGGTGAAGTACCTGGTGGACGGGGCGAGCGTGGCGCAGGTGGCGGTGGATCAGGTGGCGTATTTCCACGTGGAACTGGAACGCCACGCGGTGCTGCTGGCGGAGGGGCTGGCGGCGGAGTCGTACCTCGATACCGGGGACCGCAGCAGCTTCAGCAATGGCGGCGGGGCGGTGCGGCTCTATCCGGAGTTCGCGTCACTGCGCTGGGAGGCACAAGGGTGCGCGCCGCTGGTGGTGACGGGGGAGGTGGTGGCGGGGGTGAAAGCGAGGGTCACATGCGCGGCGTAGGCATCCGGGGCTCCGCCCGGTCCGTACCGGGCAGCGCCCCGCGCCTTCCGAGATTGTCCTGCCGGGAACTGCCGCGTAGCATCCTCGGCGACGGCAAGAGAGGAAACATGATGTCGCAGGCAAGAACCGCGGCGCGGCCCGACGATGCGGCCAATCTGTATCACCGACTGGAAGACCGGATCATGGCGCGCGACCAGGTAGGCGCCAGCGAGGCCTATTACGAGCTGGCGCGGTCCGGCCGTCCACTGACGGAGATCATGGCCGAGGCGGTGCGCATCCATGCCCCCTATACCCATGTGCCGTACCACGAGCGGATCGACGACGGCTACCCTAATTTCGTCAACAACGATCATTGTCTGCTGTCGGCGCGCGCCACGGTGAACCTCACGCGCATGCTGCCGGGTTCGCTTGCGGCGCTGCCGATGGCGCAAACGATCTGGTACATCCCGACCGGCCTGGATATCTGGAACCAGAAGATCGGCAACGCGCCCGGACACTACACGCGCGGTTTCAAAGGTGGCGCGATCGAAAATCCGCCCCAGCCGGCGGTGTATTGGCCGGACCAGGAACCGCTGCGGCTGGACGGCCCGATCCGCGAACAGCTCGGCCAGTGGCTGACCCTGGTGCATCGTGGCCAGGTGATCGAGGCCTATCGCGTGTTCCTGGGATTGATGGAACAGCCGGCGCATCGCAAGGACGTGCTCGCCGAGCTGGTGTTTGCCGGCCTGATCGATGTGCAGGACCGGATGCTGTACAACCGCTCCTACACCACCGGTCACAAGGCATATCGCGCGCGTTCCACGGTGGAGATCGGCAATTTCATCGGCTGGGAAAACGCGCATCACGTGCTGTACGCCGGCGCGCTGGACATCGCCGTCGGCCCACGCTGGTACTCCACCTACGAGATGGCGTGCAACGCCGTGAAGATGTTCATCGACGGCGAGACCTTGCACGCCGTCCCCTATGGCGGGGCCGGCGAGCGCGAAACCGCGCTGCTGGCAAACACCGGCACGCTCGATCAGCAGGAAGCGGCGGAGCTGACACGCGCCATCATCCGCGAACCCGAACCGGCTTTCATCGAGGTGCTCAGCCGCCTGCTGCTGGCCGGCAAGAGCCCGCGGCGCATCCTGGATGCGATCCAGATCGCCGCCGCCCAGGTGGTGATCGAGACGCAGAAGGACAGCAACTTCTCGATGCCGCACCACTGCTACGAATACTGCAACACGCTGGGCTGGTACTACGACCATTTCGAGCATCCGTTGCGGCTGAAACTGCTCTACGTGGCAGCGTCGTTCCTGAACCGCGCCGCCTCCCACCAGCGCGAGACCGGCGATGCCAATTCGCCCGCCATCAGGCCGCCGGCAGGGGCGGACCGGATGACCGCCGGCACGCTTCTGGAACGCGTGGACGGCGCCATCCTGTCACTCAACGGGCCGGAAACCCTGGCCTGGACGCAGGCCTATCTCGACAATATCGCTGACCGCGCGCCGATCGTCGAACGCGTGGCGCTGGCAGCGTGCCGCATGGGCAACGATCCCCACAACCAGGAGATTGCCCAGTGCATGCTGCAGGATTTCGGCAAGAACCGCAGCCCGGAGAAGGACAAGCTGCTGCTGGCGGCGGCCTATCACACCGCCGTGCACCGCAAATACGGCGACGTGCAGGAACCCAGCCGGCGGTTCGGCCAGGCGTTCGGGATCGCCGCGCTGTCGTAGCGACCCCGCGCCATTACGTGCCGGCGCCGCCCAGCCTGATCATCTCGGTCCCGCCAAGCCGGAACACGTGGCCGCCGGCAGCGCGAGCAGGTTCCAGTTACATCATTCGCAGCAGCCGGACGGCGCGGACGTGCAGCAGCTTGCGGCGTTCTGCGTGCGCGGCAGGTCGATGACCGGGTTTTCGTCGAAGAAACCGAACGGCACCAGTTTGAAACCGCAGGTCACGCAAGGCTGCACCGGATGGTCTTCCGGCCGCGGCAGATGGTGCACACCGAAACTATGCCACAGCACGATATCGGTGTTCTCGATATTGCGGTCGCGCGCCGTCCAGACGTCGATTCCGTCATCGCCGCGCGACTGGTTGACGAATTCGCCGGTGGGGAAACGTTCCTCGGCCTGGAACGGCGTAACCCAGAGCTGATGCTGGATGAAACGCCCGCGCTTCCCGGACGGGCTGTCCGGATGCGTGAAAGGCTGCACGGGAGACATCGCTTCCAGCTTGTAGGCGGTCGGCTTGCCGACCCAGTTGCTTGTCTCCGCGTTGATGACCTTCCAATAGCGCATATGGGCAAAGTCGATGTCCCGCCGCGCTTCGCATTCCGTCGTCAGCTTCCGTTCCTCGACATAGAACGCATTCCCGTACGGATTTTCCGGCCCCATGGGCGGTGCGATGGTGTTGCATTCAACCACCGTATTGGCGGCGCCATCCACGTCCATATCCAGCCGGGCGCAGAAAACATGCTGGTGGATATGTCCGACGATGCCGGGCGCAACCTCCGCCCCCCATTTGCCAGGCTGGCCGGGGTGGCAGGCGGCGGTGTTGATGATGCCGGTCGCTTTCATCTCGTACTCGATGCGGCCATCCTGGTGCAGATACCAGTACGACGCATATTCATAGTTGCCGATCGTGGAGATCGACGAGATCACCAGCTTGCGGGCGCGGCGGACCTCGGTACGGCCATTGCGGACATCGAAATGCTTCCACGAGAGACCGGCATCCTCCTCGTGCATGCAGATCGCGTTCTCGATAGTGCGCGGCACGCCGAACACGTCGGGGACCGCGGCATCGAAATAGTGGATGGCACCGAGACAGTCGCATCCGAGCTTCAGCGAATTGGCCATCCGGCCGAAGCCCAGCTCGCCGCTGTCGAACACGTTCTTGCGGTAATGGCTGCGCTCCGGCGTGCCGTACGGCACGACCATTTCCGCGATGGAGGCACGGTACAGCACCGGACGCCGCCGCCCCCGGTGCGTGTAGCCGATCATGTGCAGCACCAGACCTTCGCGCCCATTGAAGCCGACGCGGAAATCCCAATTCTCCCACCTCACATGGTTTCCGGCGACGCGATATCCCGGACCGTCCGGCTGCACCACGTCCAGCGGCGCAGACGGGACACGAAACTCGGTCAGCACATCAGCGTCGAAGTTGCGCGGCTCGCGCGGAACCGGAATGTAATCGCCGGCCGCTTCGAAATGGTCATCGACGCGTAGGATCTCCAGCGTGCTGAGATCGATCAGCGCATGCAGCCCCTCGACCGGATGGGCATAGTAATTGTCCAGCGGGAAATTCCGCATCCACACGAAGCAGTTCAGAACGCGGCGATCCTGCTCGATCGCATGGCCGAAATCGCCGACCGTCCACGGGTCGATGCACATATTCTCCAGCTCGTCGAGCAGCCCGCGGCGACGCAGCGCCGCCTGGAAGCGCGGGTCGGCTTTCACTGTCTTTTCGATCAGCAAAACCTCTTCCACCGCGACCATGGCGCGCGCATCGGGGCGGAAAACTTTCGCCAGCAGCTCACCGGTACCAAGATCGGCGCGGCCCTGCCACACGCCCGTCACGCCGCGCTGGTAGATGTTGAAGCGGGCGACGCGAGAAAATGGCGTGCCCGGCACGTGATCGCGCGCCACCTGCTTTTCCGGTTCCTCGATGTCGATGGTCTCGACCCGCAGATCCGCTCCCCAGGGAAAATTGGCCAGGATGATTTGCGTGGCGCGAGCAATCTCGACCTCAGAGAGCGGATCAAGCGGATGCGATGCTGTATCGGTCCGAGGAAGCACGGATGAGTGCTGAACTGCTTGGTCCATCGACGTCCTGAGCTCCGCTTCTGGTGGCCGGTGCCGTTCCTGGCGAAGTCTCACGCTACCACGGGCGCGGCGCAGCCGCCAAACAGCCATGATGGCAGATCCTGCTCTTCTCTGGCTGAAAACAGCATATTGCCCATTGCGCGTGTGCCGAAGACGGGTAACTTGTGCTGCCGATCGACGGCAGTCTGTCGCGCACTCATATCGGGCAAGGAAAGAGCGGCAATGCGAATCCCGTTTCGTGCATCCTGGTTACTGGCGGGACTGCTGGTTTGCCTCGCCGTAACCGCACGCGCCGCGCCGCCCTTGCCGGCGGAGATCGCGTCCCAGGGCGTGCTGCGCGTCGGGGTGAAATGCGACTACCCGCCCTCCGGCTTCCTCGATGCCAACCGGAACTTTGCCGGCATCGAGGTCGATATGGCGCGCTATCTGGCAACCAAGGCGTTCGGATCGCCCGACAAGGCGGCACTGCAATGCGTGACGGCGGAGAATCGCATTCCGGCGCTGATCGGCAAGAAGATCGACCTGATCATCGCCACGCTGGGTGCGACGCCGGAGCGGGCGCGCGTGATCGCCTTCAGCGATCCGTATCAATGGGGCGGCGGCGATGTGCTGGTGCCGAAGGACAGCCCCATCCACACCATGGCCGACCTCAAAGGCCACAAGGTGGTGGTCCTGAAAGGCACCACCGAGGAAGCGTGGTTCACCGACAAGATGCCCGATCTGGAGTTGTTGAAGCTCAACAGCGTCGCTGATGCGATGCAGGCACTGCGCGGCGGTCGGGTCGATGCCTATGCGCATGACGACGCGGTGCTGGCGCAACTCGCCGCCAAGAACCCGGACCTGCGGCTGATCGGCACGCCCTACGCCATCAATGTCGCCGCGATCGGCATCCGGAAAGGCGATACCGCCCTGCAGGCATGGGTGAACGCGGAGCTGGCGGACATGAAAGCCGACGGGCTGTTCCAGAAATCGATCGCCCAATGGGTGGAACCGCCGCTGCAGCCGCTGATGGACAAACAATTCCTGACCCCGCGGCCGAAGGACTAGCCATCCCCGCGCCCGACCCACGTGGATTACGATTTCGACTGGTCCTATATCTGGCAATCACGGCTGCCGCTGCTGCGCGGGCTGCAAGTCACGCTGGAGGTCAGCGCCATCGGGATCGCGCTGGCGATCATCGTCGGTGTGATCGGCGGCTTCGTCCGCCTGTTTCAGGTGCGCGGCGCCAACCAGGTGGTGATCGGCTACGTGGAGCTGATCCGCAACACCCCGATCCTCGCCCAGCTTTTCTTCATCTTCTACGGCCTGCCGGAACTCGGCATGAAGCCCTCGCCGTTCTGGTCAGGCGTGCTGATGCTGACCTTGTGGGGCGGCGCCTATAACGTGGAGAGCATGCGCGGGGCGCTGGGATCCGTCGATCAGGGGCTGCGGGAGGCAGCCTATTCGCTCGGTCTGCGGCGCGCCCAGTATTTCCGCTTCATCGCCGTTCCGGTCGCGCTGCGGCTGGCATTGCCCACGGTGCTGAACACCGCCATCTCGATGCTGAAGAACTCCGCGCTGCTGCAGACGATCGGGCTGGCGGAGCTGACTTTCGTGGCGGTCGATCGGGCATCGCAAAGTTACCGCACGCTGGAGATGTTCGGCACCATCGGGGCGATCTACCTGGCGCTCGGGCTTGGCCTGGCCAGCTTCGTGGGCCGGCTGGAAATCCGCCTGCACCGGCCGTTCCGGGCGTAACGATGGCGCTGCTCTACGGCAATCTGGTGTTCTTCGCGCTCGGGCTGGGCTTCACCATTGCGCTCGCGGTGGTGACGCTGATCTGCAGCACGACCATCGGCGTGGTGCTGGGCGGCGTCGCCACGCTGCCGCATCCGGTGCCGCGGCTGCTGGTGCGCGGCTATGTCAATGTGCTGCGCGGCATCCCGCTGATCGTGAATGTGCTGTTCGTCTATTTCGTGGCACCGATGTTCGGCCTGGCACTCAACAGCTTCACCGCGGCGGCGCTCAGCCTGTCGCTATGGGGCGGCGCGAACTGCGCCGAGATCGTGCGCGGCGGATTGCAGGCGGTGCCGCAAGGCCAGCGGGAAGCGGCACGGGCGCTGGCGCTGCCCCGGCTGGTCGGCTTCCGCAAGGTGATCCTGCCACAGGCGCTGCGTCCGATCATCCCGGCCATGGCGGGCATGTTCACGCTGCTGGTGCAGTCCACCGCGCTCGCTTCGCTGGTGGGCGTGCCGGAGCTGTTCCGCAACGCCGGCATCGTGGTGGAGCGCGCGGTCATCCAGCAGGGCAGCAGCCCGGCCTTCCTGGTTTATGGCGCGGTGCTGCTGACCTATTTCGTCGTGTGCTCCTTTCTCACGCGCATGACCCGCGGCCTGGAGCGCCGCTACGATCCGCGCCATCGCGACGCGCAGGCGTTGCTGGCGCAGGACGGCGTGCAGCAAGGCGCCTGATCCCAATCACATCAAGAAGGAATGCTGTCATGAAATCCCAGGTCAGTGAGCGGCTCAAGGAACCGGTGGCACAGGAAGTGCTGGACCTGATCTTCCAGCCGCGCCTCGATCATGACTTCGCAACCAACTTCGCGCCGATCACGCTGATCAACCGCGCCCATGTGGTGATGCTGCAGCGCCAGGGGATCATCACCAAGGACGTGGCGCAGTCGCTGCTGAACGCCTTCGCCACCATGGAAAACGCCGGCGCCGCGTCCTACCCACCCGACCCGCGGCTGGAAGACCCGTATTTCAACTACGAAACGGTGGTCATCTCGCTGATCGGCGCGGATGCCGGCGGGCGGATGCACATCGCCCGCAGCCGCAACGATCTGGGCGCCACGCTGCAGCGGCTGCATTGCCGCGACATCGCGATGGACCTGACCGACGCGCTGCACCGGCTGATCGAGGTGCTGATCAAGCGCGCCGACCAGTTCGCGGATGTGGTGATGCCCGGCTATACGCATATGCAGCCGGCCCAGCCTTCCACCTACGGCTTCTATCTGCTCGGCATCGCCGACGCGTTCATGCGCGACAGCGACCGGATGGATGCGGTGTGGCCGCGCATCAACCTGAACCCGATGGGCGCGGCGGCGATGACTGGCACCAGCTTCCCGATCGACCGCGACCTCACCACCTCCTTGCTCGGCTTCGACGCGCTGATCGAGCACACGCAGGACAGCGTCGCCTCGCGCGACTACGCGCTGGAGCTGCTGGGGGTCTGCGTGCAGATGGCGGTCACCTGGAGCCGGCTGGCGCAGGATTTCTACGTCATGGTGATGCACGAGTTCCAGACGCTGGAACTGCCGGACCGCGTTGCCGGTACCTCCAGCATCATGCCGCAGAAGAAGAACCCGGTGGTGATGGAGCATCTGAAGGGAAAAAGCGCGCTGGTGCTCGGTGCCTATGTGTCGGCGGCGGCGGGGATGCGGGTGACCAGCTTCTCCAACACCATCGACGGCAACCGCGAAGCCCTGGCGCAGGCCTGGGAGGCGTTCGAGCAGACCGATGGCTGCCTGAAGATCGCCACGCTGATGGTCGACGCGGCGCAGCCGAACCGCGCGCGGATGCTGCATCTGGTCGAACGCAACTTCTCGACCGCGACCGACCTGGCGGATGCGATGGTGCGCGAAGCCGGGCTGTCGTTCCGCGACGCGCATCATGTGGCCGGCGGCGTGGTGCGCATGGCGATGGATCAGGGGCTGGGCGCCAACCAGATCACCACGTCGATGGTCGATGACGTGGCAAACGAGGTCGTTGCCCGCCCGCTCCGGCTATCGGCAGAGCTGGTGGCGCAGTGCCTGGATCCGGCCAAGGCGGTGGCTGCACGGCGCACCACCGGCAGCCCGGAGCCAGGGGAGGTGCGCCGCCGCGCCGCCGCGCTCGGCAAGGCGCTGGCAGCCGCGCGGCAGCGGCAGGCGGAACGCCGCGCCGCGCTGCAAGCGGCCGAGCAACGGCTGCAAGCGGCGATGCGCCAAGTGCTGTCCTGACCCTCAACCGGGCGCCCGTCGCTATCTGGTTGCATCAGCTACCGACACGGCGCCCGGCCAGCCCCCCGTCCGTCCCGCGCCCCCGTCATTCCCGCGAAAGCGGGAATCCACCCCCCACGCAACGGCGACCTCAGCGTGGATGACACCCGCAGCAACCGGCAAACAACCGCCACCCCCTCATTCAACCAATTCCGCGCGTCACGAATTACTGAACTGCGATCGGAGCAAACGTGAAAATTCCACCCGCGTTAGGGTGGGTTGCAAGCTTCCCGCGTGGAACTGGTTCTTTCCGGGGGCGCGCGCATCCACAGCAATCAAAGGCATGAGACAATGAGCAAGTCGTTCCGGCAAGGACTCTTCGTCGCGGCGTCCGCTGCGTTGCTCGGGCTTGCGCCGGGCATGGCGTTGGCCGTCGGCAGCCAGACCAGTCCGACAGTCAGCCAGGAAGCCAACCAGATGAAGCCGAATGATGCGACCCAGACCCAGACGCAGACATCGAATCAGCCTTCGTCGGGGGTTACCTCGGGTCCCGCGGCCAACAGTAACGTCGTCCCCGACACGTCAGTGAGCAAGCAGCAGGCCGCGAACCAGCCGAATGCAGTCGGAAGCACCACAAGCGGTTCGCCAGAACTGGGCACGACTGGCAACGCGGCAGCCGGCGTCGGCGCGCCGGGCACTCCGGGCAAGAACGGCACAGAGGCCGGGGCAGCTCCCAAGCCAGCGGCGCAGTAGCAGCCTCGACCTGCCGTCTGCGTGTTTGGGGGAGTGGCTGCATAGCAGCGGAGACCGGTAATCGCGGCCGCCAGTCGTTGTACTTCGGCAGCATCCGCCGCATGACTGCCACCCGGCCCTCGCCCTCCGGCGATCCCCGCGTGTAAACCACTCGGCGATGGCGGTCCCGCAACCTATCAGCCCACCCCCCGGCCCCGACCCCACCGGCGCCTCGCCTGTCATGGCCCAATGGTTCGCCATGAAGGCCGATCACCCGG
>DATDIC010000084.1:0-4287 GCA_036521275.1 Acetobacteraceae bacterium | reverse complement strand
GAGCTGGTCAACCTCCGCGAAGGCGGCCAGTTCAAGCCCGAATTCACCCGCGTCAACCCGAAATCCAAAGTCCCCACTTTGGTCCGCGACGACGGCTCCGTCCTCACCGAATTCCCCGCCATCGCCTTCTGGCTCGCCCGCACCAACCCCGACAAGCACCTGCTCCCGGATGACGCAGACACCCAGGCCCGCGCGCTGGAAGCGTTGGACTACGCCGTCGCCACCGTCCACATGCAGGGCTTCTCCCGCCTTTTCCGCGCCTCCAACTACACGCCCAACCCGGCCGACGAGGACAAGGTGAAAGCCCGCGGCAAGGAGATCATCGAGAAAGGCTATTCCATCCTCGACAACAGCCTTGCCGGCAAGCAATACGTCGCCGGCGATTTCTCCATCGCCGACGCTGCCGTGTTCTATGTCGAATTCTGGGGCGCCGCCCGGATGCAGATGCAACTTCCGCCCAACTGTGAGGCGCACTATAAGCGCATGCTGACCCGCCCCGCCGTACAGAAGACGATGCAGTCCGAAGGTCTGCAAGCCTGATGCAGACCAGTCCCGACGCGCAGTTGGCGCCACGTCCGTTCTGGTTCCTGCGTCACGGCGAAACCGACTGGAACGCGAAGGGGCTGTCGCAGGGCAATGTGGAAATCCCGCTCAACCCGACCGGGCTCGCCCAGGCCCGGTCGGCCGCGGATCTGATGCGCAATCGCGGCGTGCGCACCATCATCTCCTCGCCACTCTCCCGCGCACTGGTTACAGCCGAAATTGCCGGCGAGGCGTTGGGACTTCCGGTGGAAATCGACCACGATCTGCGTGAAGTCGCATTCGGCGCCCAGGAAGGCCAGCCAATGACCGAGTGGTTCGCCCGCTGGATCGCCGGCGAATGGACGCCCGAAGGGGCGGAGACATTCGCCGCCCTCCGCCAGCGCGCCGTCGCCGCAGTGAACCGCGCCACCACCCTGCCCTCGCCGGTGCTCATCGTCGCGCACGGCGCCTTGTTCCGTGCCCTGCGCGCCGCCATGGGCATGGAACCAAACGTGCGCACCCGCAACGCCGTGCCCTTCTGGTGCCAACCGCGCACCGACGAACCCTGGGACCTGAAACCCGCCCTTGAAGGTGCCAGCCTGAACTTGTGAAAGCTGCCCGGCTACTGGTCCAGCCGGAGTATCTCCACTTCCGGCGGTGCGGTCAGGATCTTGCTGAAATCCTGCATCCAGTCGCCGGTACCTTCGCCCATACCGCGTTGACGGAACTGATCGAGCTGATCGAGCTGCGTCAGCTCGATCTCGAACTGCAGCGCGGCACCATCCGGGCCGCGTGTCAGCGGTACCAGCATCCGGCCGTGCAACCCGCGGTCCTTGGCGGCCCGCACCTCGCGATTGATGCACTCGATGGCGCGCTGCCGATCCGAAGGACGCAGATGATAGGAAAAACGTGCGACATACATGGGAGCCTCCGCTCCCGGTAACGGCCGATCGAACAGAAGGTTCCGAAGCGGGCGCCGTTCCCCGGCCGCGCCATCCGCCGGCCCGCGCCCATTCGCCTATTCAACATTCCCCCCGACCGGCAAAGAAATCGCACCGGGCAGCAACCCTGGTGACAGCCCGGGAAACTGGTCCAGCATCGGACCGGCCGGCTGCACCCACCCGCCACCCAGCGCCTTGTACAGGTCCAGCAGCGCGAGCACCCGCGACAGCCGGACCTGCACCAGCGCATCCTCGTCGCTGAACAGGGTTTCCTCGGTCGTAAGCAAGGTGGTGACATCGACCGTGCCGGCCTCGAGCTGCGCGCGAGCGATATCGGCCGCGCGCCGCGCGGTGTCGACCGCCTGCTGCGCCGCAGCCTCCTGCTCGGTGGTGTAGCGCCAGGCAATCAGCGCCGCCTCCACATCCGTGAAGGCCTGCACCACCGCCTTGCGATAGTCGGCCACCAACTCGGCATAGCGTCCCTTCGCTTGCTCCAGTTGCCCCCGCAACAATCCGCCGTCGATCACTGGTTGCAGCGCGCTCACCGCGGCCGACGCGACAATCCCGCCGGGCTCGAACAAGGAACCGAGCGCCGCGTTGGCAAAACCGCGCTGACCCGTGAGCTGGATGGTCGGAAAGAACGCCGCGCGCGCGGAGCGGATGTCGAAATTGGCCGCCAGGAGCTGCGCCTCGGCACTGGCCACATCGGGCCGCCGCGCCAGAAGCTGCGAGGGCAATCCCGGCCCGACGGCCGGCAGCGACAGGGCGGTCAGCGTCCCCGGCCGCACGGTGATACGCTCCGGCGGCTCGCCCACCAGGATGCCGAGTCCGTTCAGCTCGCTTTCAAGCTGGTTGCGGAACGCCGGAATGTTGGCCCGCTCCCCGTCCACCAGCGCCTGCTGCTGCGCAAGGTCGAGCGCCGTGGCGGTGCCGGCATCCAGCCGGCCGCGGATCACCGCCAGGGTCTGTTGAGAGGCCGCCAGGTTCTGCTGCGCGACCGCCAGCCGGTCCGCGAAGCCCAGCGCCGTGAACCAGGTCTGCGCAACGTCCGTCACCACCGTCAGCGCGACGGTCTGCTGATCGAAGCGGCTGAACACATCGGACGCCACGGCGGCCTGGCGGGCGGCCCGGATCTGTCCCCAGAAATCCACCTGGTAAGACGCATTCAGGCCGAGATTGTAGTTGTGCTCGTCGATGGTGCGGGTGCTGGTGCCGCCGGAACCGCTGAAGCTGCGGCTGTTCAGGCCAACCTGCGACCAGCTCGCGCCCGCCGACGCATCCAGCGTCGGCAGCAGCGGTGCCCCGGCGATGCGCACCTGTGCGTCCGCCTGGTGGACCCGCGCGATGGCCGCAGCGATATCGAAATTCTGCACGCGCGCCAGGTCGATCAGCCGGTTCAGATCCGGTGAATTGAAGCCGCGCCACCAATCGCCGGTCGGCCAGGCCGCTGCCTGCGTCGCCGGTGTCCCGCGAAACTGCTTCGGAATATCCAGTGCCGGCCGATGATACGCTGGACCAAGACTGCACCCGGCCAGCACCAGCAGCGCGATGACCGCCGCCACTCTAACGTAGTCGAAACGAAATTTCATGTGCGCGGCATATCGGTGGCGATTGTAACCCTGGTGTTGCAGGGGGCGGCGATCGGGTGAAGATAAGGAAAGCGATCGGCGGGCAAAGTGATCGGGAGGTAGTCATGGAGATACGCGCGCGCGGCATCCGGCTGGACATCGCCGGATACGAAACGGTGATGGAGGGGGCGGATATGCGCGCCTCGGTCCTGACGCTGGCAGCCGGCCAGTGTGTGCCGTGGCACTATCATTCGGAGATCAGCGACCGCTTCTTCTGCCTGGAAGGACCCATGGTGGTCGAGACGCGGGCGCCACGCCGGCAGCACGAGCTCGCCGCGGGAGAGACTTGCCTGATTCCGCCCAACACCGCCCACCTGGTGCGTGGCAGGAATGACGGTCCCTGTCGTTTCCTGCTGCTGCAGGGGGTCGGCGTTTATGACAACGTAGCCGTCGGCGGATAAGGGCATCAGGCGCGGGTCTGCGTTCTTCGGGCCGGCAAGCTTTCATTCGTCACGATGACTCGCGGCGCCGGCAGCGATCGGCGCACCCGCCGGCCGGCATGGGACGGGCGTCATGAACGCGCTGCGGGATCGCCGGATGTGACGGAGCGTTCCGAGGCACCGCGAAACCCGGTCGCCACCACGTAAAGCTCACTCGACTCCTTCCGGCTTGCCGGCGGCTTGGCGTGCCGTACCGTTGCGAACCGGCGCTTCATCTGCTCCAGCATTATCCGTTCCGAACCGCCCTGGAACACCTTGGCGACGAACCCACCGCCCTCGGCCAGCACCTCCAGCGCAAAATGCAGGGCCAGCTCCGCCAGCGCCATGATGCGCAGGTGATCGGTGGCGCCATGCCCGGTGGTGTTCGGCGCCATGTCCGACAGCACCAGGTCGGCCGGACCGCCCAGCACGGCGCGCAGACGATCGGGCATATCCGGTTCGGTGAAATCCCCCTGGATGAATTCGGCGCCCTGAATGGGATCGATCGGCAGCAAGTCCACCCCGACCACCAAGGAGGCGCCGCGGTGCAGCGCCACTTGTGTCCAGCCGCCGGGTGCCGCGCCGAGATCGACCACGCCCGCGCCGCGGCGGATCAGATGGAACCGCTCGTCCAGTTGCAGCAGCTTGAAGGCAGCGCGCGAGCGCCACCCCTGCTGCCGGGCACCGGCAACATACGGATCGTTCAACTGGCGGGCCAGCCAGCGCTGCGAGGCCACGCTGCGCCCGCGCGCCGTCCTTACCGGCACCGACAACCCG
>DATDIC010000083.1:0-16753 GCA_036521275.1 Acetobacteraceae bacterium | reverse complement strand
GAATCGCCGTCCCCGGACACGCCTAGATAGATCAGGTCGCGGTTGGCCAGGTTGGCACCTGTCATCACCGACGGCATGCGCCCGTGCACCGAGTTGAACCCGTGCGAGGCGCCGAGAAAATAGGTCGGTGTCTTCGACGAGCAGCCTATGCCGGACAACTTGGCGATGCGATGCGGCGGCAGGTCCAGCTCGAAGCAGGCGCGCACAATGGCGGCGCTGATCGAATCATGACCGCAGCCGGCGCACAGTGTTGATATCGCCCCCTCGTAGTCGCGCCGGGTGAAGCCCCGCGCGTTGGTCGCCAGGTCGGGATGATGCAGCTTCGGCTTGGGAATAAACGTCATGGCACGGCCTTGCGGAGCGGTACGACATTCAGCGCGCCGATCCGTTCTGCGATCGCTCCGGAGATGAACCGCGCGGTAATCGGCGTGCCGTCATAATGGAGGATGGGTACGAGCCGGGCAGGATCGATCTCAAGCTCGTTGATCAGAAGCGTGCGAAGCTGGCCATCGCGGTTCTGCTCGACCACGAACACCTGTTCATGATCGGCGATGAAGACGCGCACGTCGTCGTTGAACGGAAATCCCCGCACCCGCAGCATGTCGAGCGCAATGCCCTGCTCGCCGAGAAGATCGTCCGCTTCGGACATGGCCGGGCTGGTCGAGCCGTAATAGATCACGCCCAGCCGCGTCGGCTCCGCCGCTTGCCGCACCACGGGCCCCGGTACGAGCTGCTCTGCGGTTGCGAATTTCCGCAGCAGCCGCTGCATGTTGTCGGCGTAGGCGGCGCCTTCCTCCGTGTAGCGGGCGTAGCGGTCCTTGGAGGTGCCACGCGTGAAGTAGGCGCCGCGGGTCGGGTGCGTGCCCGGATAGGTGCGATAGGGGATGCCGTCGCCGTTCACGTCCAGATAGCGGCCGAAATCCGTGCCGGCTTCCAGTTCTTCCGCCGTCATGATCTTGCCGCGGTCCATCTGCCGGGCATCGTCCCACGCCAGCGGTGCGCACAGCCGCTCGTTCATGCCGATATCGAGGTCGAGCAGGACGAACACCGGGGTTTGCAGACGATCCGCCAGATCGAACGCCTGCGCGCCCATGGTGAAGCATTCGTGCGGGTCTTCGGGGAACAGCAGCACGTGCTTGGTATCGCCATGCGACGCGTACGCGCAGCTCAGCACATCGCATTGCTGGGTGCGCGTCGGCATGCCGGTGGAAGGGCCGGCGCGCTGCACATCGAAAACGACGGCGGGGATCTCGGCGAAGTAGGCGAGCCCGAAGAACTCCTGCATCAGTGAAATGCCCGGACCCGAGGTCGCGGTGAAGGCGCGCGCTCCGTTCCACGCCGCCCCGATGACGACGCCGATCGATGCCAGCTCGTCTTCCGCCTGGATGATGGCGAACCGATTCCGGCCGGTTTCCTTATCCACGCGGTAGCGGCTGCAATAGCGGATGAATGCTTCGGCGAGCGAGGAGGACGGCGTAATCGGATACCACGCCGCGACGGTCGCGCCGCCATATACGGCACCTAGCGCCGCCGCGCTGTTGCCGTCGATCGAGACGCGGTCGCCCACCGCGTCAGCGCGCCGCACGCGCAGTCCGATCGGGCATTGCAGGTGTTCCAGCGCGTAGTCGCGGCCCATGTGCAGGGCGTCGATATTGGGCTGGATGAGCTTGTCCTTGCCACGGAACTGCTCGCCCAAAAGTTGTTCGATGACGGTGACATCCATATCCAGCAACGCCGACAGCGCGCCGACATAGATGATGTTCTTGAACAACTGCCGCTGCCGCGTGTCCGTGTACTGGCGATTGCAGAGCTCGGTGAGCGGCATCCCGATCACGACGATATCGTCGCGGAATTTCGATTGAGGCAGCGGCTTGGTGGAATCGTAAAACAGATATCCGCCTGGCTCGATCGAGGCGATGTCCTTGTCCCAGGTCTGCGGGTTCATCGCCACCATCAGATCGACGCCGCCACGTGCGCCGAGATACCCGGCTTCCGACACCCGCACCTCGTACCAGGTCGGCAGTCCCTGGATGTTGGAGGGGAAGATGTTGCGCGGCGCAACCGGCACCCCCATGCGCAGGATCGACTTGGCGAACAGCGTATTGGCGCTGGCCGATCCCGAACCGTTCACATTGGCGAACTTGACGACGAAATCGTTGACCCGCTGCAGTCCGTCAATGCGTATCAGTGATTGCAGCATGCCTGCTCCGCCTGTGCCACATCGAGAAGGAACCGCTGCATGTCCCAGGCACCGGTCGGACAACGCTCAGCGCACAGGCCGCAGTGCAGGCACACATCCTCATCCTTCACCATCACCCGGCCGGTCTTGAGCGGGCCGGATATATAGAGCGCCTGGGTGGTGTTCTGCGCCGGCGCGTTCAGCCGAATGCGCAGCTCCGCTTCGTCGCCATTCTCGGTGAAGGTGATGCAATCCACCGGGCAGATATCGACACAGGCGTCACATTCGATGCAGAGCGCGTCAGAGAACACCGTCTGCACGTCGCAGTTCAGGCAGCGCTCGGCTTCCTTGTAGGCGAGCCGGTCATCGAAGCCCAGTTCGACCTCCGCCTTGATGTCGCGCAGCGCGATCGCCTTGTCCTTGTGCGGAACCGCGTAGCGACGATCCAGCGAGATATCGTTGTCGTAGCTCCATTCGTGGATGCCCATCTTCTGGCTCATCAGGGTCACCATCGGGGGTGGGCGGTTATTGACGTCCTCGCCCTGGCAAAGCTGATGAATGGAGATGGCGGCCTGGTGACCGTGGGCGACTGCCCAGATGATGTTTTTCGGGCCGAACGCAGCATCACCGCCGAAGAACACTCTCGGATGGCTGGACTGCATGGTTGCCTGGTCAACGACGGGCATATCCCATTGGTCGAACGTGATGCCGATATCCCGTTCGATCCAGGGAAACGCATTCTCCTGACCGACGGCGACCAGGACATCGTCGCATGGAAAATGCTGTTCCGGCTCGCCGGTTGGCACCAGCCGGCGGCGGCCTTTGGCGTCGTACTCGGCCTTGACCTTCTGGAACGTCATGCCGGTCAGCCGCCCCGCGGCGTGAATGAATGACGTCGGCACAAGATAGTTCAGGATGGGGATGTCTTCGCGGATCGCATCCTGCTTTTCCCAGGGGGATGCTTTCATTTCCTCAAACCCGGAGCGGACGATCACCTTCACGTCGTCGCCGCCGAGCCGTCGCGCCGATCGGCAGCAATCCATCGCCGTATTGCCGCCGCCCAGCACGATGACGCGGCGGCCGATCCGGCTGATATGCCCGAATGAAACCGAAGACAGCCAGTCGATGCCGATATGGATGTTGGCCGCCGCCTCCTGCCGGCCCGGGATCGCCAGGTCGCGGCCACGGGGAGCACCGGAGCCGACAAACACGGCATCATAGGTTTCGGCGAGCAGGGCTTTCAGGCTGTCGATGCGCTGTCCCAGCCTGGTCTCGATCCCCAGATCGACGATATAGCCGACCTCTTCGTCGATGACTTCCTCCGGCAGGCGGAATTTCGGGATCTGGCTTCGGATCATGCCGCCGGCGCGCGAATCTGCATCGAACACGACGCAACGGTATCCCAGCGGCGCAAGATCACGCGCCACAGTTAGCGAAGCCGGGCCCGCCCCAATCAGCGCAACCTGCTTGCCGTTCGCCTGTGCAGCAGGCCGCGGCAGCCGTCCTCGGATATCACCTTTGTAATCTGCCGCAACCCGTTTGAGCCGGCAAATCGCCACCGGCTCGTCTTCGACCCGGCCGCGACGACAGGCGGGCTCACAGGGGCGGTCACAAGTGCGGCCAAGAATTCCTGGAAACACATTCGACTGCCAATTGACCATGTAGGCGTCGGCATACCGCTGCGCTGCAATAAGCCGAATGTATTCCGGTACCGGCGTATGTGCCGGACAGGCCCACTGACAATCCACGACTTTGTGGAAATACTCAGGGTCTTGAATATCTGTCGGCCGCAAACTCGGAGTCTCCATTACCCACGGGGGGCCGTTATTGAAGGCTGGGCCGCACGCCGTCAACGCACCGTATGAAGAAAGCCCGGTGGCTTCAAGCGTGACCGCCGCATGGCGGGCCAGCGTCGCTGCCGCACCTAGGCGGGGCGGTAGTTTACTTGCGTCTCGCGCAGCCGGCTGACAGCTTGCAGCCACGAACCTCTCCCCGGAGCTCGCGTGCCGTCCTATCCAGACCTTCCAAACGTCGATCTGCTCGACCGCATCCCGCTCGACGCGCAGGTCGTGCTCGACGTGGGGTGCGGCACCGCATCGCTGGGTGCTGCCTATCGACGATGCAACCCCCGCGCGATCCTGCTCGGCATCGACCGCGACGCCGAGGCTGCCGCGATCGCCGCGGAGCGCCTCGATCAGGTGGCGAACGTGGATGTGGAGGCGAACCCCCTGCCGTTCGAGCTTTCCGGTGGGATCGACTGCATCATTTACGGCGATGTCCTGGAACATCTGCGCGACCCGTGGACGCTGCTGCGGTGCCACATGGCTGCGTTGGCCGACAATGGAACCGTGCTGATCTGTATTCCGAACGTCGAGCACTGGAGTTTCGCCGCCCGACTGCTGCGCGGAACCTGGGAGTACGAGCCAAGCGGGTTGCTGGACGAGACGCATCTGCGCTGGTTCAGCCTGGAAAGCATGCGCCGCACGCTGGTGGCGACCGGCCTCACGCTGTGCGACGTGCATCCGCGCGTGTTCGACCAGGAGCAGGCGCGGGGCTTCGTCACTGCTATCACGCCGGCGTTGCGGGCGATGGGCGCCGACCCACAGGAATATCTTACCCGGGCCGCGCCGCTGCAGTACGTCTGGCGCGCCCGCAGACAGGCCCAGCCGCGGCTCACGATCGCCAGCTCCATGCTCGAACCGGTCGGTGGTGTTTCGCATGTCCGCGTCGTCTATCCGCTGCGGGCGATGGCGACCGACCCGTCGGTGGCAACCCATCTCGTGACCCCGCCCGAGATGCCGGCGACCGAACCGGACGCACCGCGCATCTGCATCCTGCACCGCGCGGCGCTGGCCGGAGTGCGCGGCGTCGAGATGCTGCAGCGCCTGTTTGCCGAGGGCTGGGTGGTGGTGACGGAGTTCGACGACCACCCGGATTATTTCCGCGTCATGCAAGGCAGTGAGCACCTGACGTTCCGCGGCGTCCACGCGGTGCAGACGAGCACGCCGGCGCTCGCCGGGGTTCTGCTGACCCGCAATCCGGAAGTGATGGTCTTTCCCAACGCGATCCGCGTCCTGCCGGAGCCGCGCAATTTTACCGATCCCAACGGCATGACGCTGTTCTTCGGCGCGCTGAACCGTGAGGCCGACTGGGAGCCGCTGATGCCCACACTGAATTCAGTGGCGGCGGCGGTCGGTGATCGCCTGCGCTTCCAGGTCGTGCACGACAACGCGTTCTTTGCCGCCTTGCAGACGCCGCACAAGCGGTTCACGCCGACCTGCGACCATGACACGTACATGACATTGCTGGGGCAGAGTGAGATCGCCCTCATGCCGCTGTCCGACACGCCGTTCAACCGCACAAAATCAGACCTGAAATTCATCGAGGCGGCCGCTTGCCGGGTGGCGTCGCTGGCCAGCCCGGTTGTCTATGCAGACAGCATCGAGGATGGCCGCACCGGACTGCTGTTCAATGACCCGGGTCAGCTCCGTGACCGCCTGCTGCGCCTGCTCTCGATGCCCGGCCTGGCGCTGGCGATCGGGGAGGCGGCCAGGGATTACGTAAGCGACGAGCGCATGCTGGCCTATCAGGTGGCGCCGCGCATCGCGTGGTACCGTTCACTATGGGCGCGACGCGCAGAGCTTACCGCCGCAATTCAAGCCCGGCTCGCCCCGGCGCCAGCCGGCAATCGGCCGTAAAGAGCGAAGCCGTGCCTATACTTTCTCGACCTGGCTGTACTCCAGCTCGACCGGCGTAGAGCGCCCGAAGATCGACACGCTGACCTTCACGCGGCCCTTTTCCTCGTCCACCTCCTCGACGGTGCCGTTGAAGCTGGTGAACGGGCCGTCGGCCACGCGCACCTGCTCGCCCACCTCGAACAGGACAGACGGCCGCGGATGCTCCACGCCTTCCTGCGTCTGCTTCATGATCCGTTCAGCCTCGGCGTCGGTAATCGGCGACGGCCGGGTGCGGCTGCCAAGGAATCCGGTGACCTTGGGCGTGTTCTTGACCAGGTGCCACGCGTCATCGGTGAGGTCCATCTTCACCAGCACGTAGCCGGGGAAGAATTTCCGTTCGGCGTTCACCTTCTGGCCACGGCGGAGCTCTACCACTTCCTCGGCCGGCACCAGAACGTCGTCGATCTGATCCGCCAGGCCCTTCTGGGCAGCCTGCTCCTTGATCTGCTGCGCGATCTTTTTCTCGAACCCGGAATAGACGTGCACGACGTACCAGCGCTTGGCCATCATCAGCCTCCTCAACCCCAGGCGCCGAACAATGCCCGCACGGCGATTCCGATAACCTGATCAACGCAAAAGAAAAATACCGCCGCCAGCGCCACCATTCCGAGCACCAGGCCAGTGGTTACCATCGTCTCTTTGCGGGACGGCCAGGTGACGCGCGCCACCTCTGCCCTGACCTCACGCACGAACTTTGCCGGATCCACCGCCACGCCAGTCACCTTTGCCGAGTTCTCCGCGATATACCCGACTTCCGCAGGAAGTCGGGTGAGTCTTGATTTCGCGCGCAGCCGCCACACCAACCCTGCGCGCGGTATACCCAGAATCCTACGGATCCAGGGTATACCAGTCTGCCCGGGGGCTGGCAGGGGTGGAGGGTCTCGAACCCCCAGCCTCCGGTTTTGGAGACCGGCGCTCTAGCCAATTGAGCTACACCCCTGCACGCCAAACGTGCGACCCGCGCCAAGGACACGTGCCCGTGGGCGGGGAACGGCGTAGAAAGGCTTGGGCGGCGCCGGTGTCAAGTAGTACAGGCCGGAGCGGGTGACGGGGATCGAACCCGCACAACCAGCTTGGAAGGCTGGGGCTCTACCATTGAGCTACACCCGCAAGGCCGACGACCCTACAGCATGACTGCTCCGGTTTGACGCGGTCAGGCGCGCACCCACACCCGCCCGCTGCGCGGGCGACCTCTCCGCCAAACGCGCGAGAGGTGTACTGTCATGCCGCCTGTTGCTTCGGTGATGGGGCGCGCCGCACCCGGACCCGGCGGATCCGCCGTGGATCCGCTTCCAGGATGCGGAACTCGATCCCGGATGGATGGCCGATAACCTCCCCGCGTGCGGGCACCCGGCCGGCGAGCGTGAAGACCAGGCCCCCCACGGTGTCAACGTCGGCATCGCGTTCATCCTCGGTCAGCACCGAGCCCATCCGCTGCTCGAATGCCTCCACCGGCAATCGGGCGTCGATGTCAATCGAACCATCCGTCCGATCGACGATCATGGGGCCCTCTACCTCGTCATGCTCGTCGGAGATGTCGCCGGTAATCGTTTCGACCAGGTCCTCGATCGTGACCAGGCCGTCGATGCCGCCGTATTCATCGATCACCAGGGCCAGGTGCATGCGGGCCTGGCGCATCTGCAACAGCAAATCCAGCACGGTGATCTGCGCGGCCACCATAAGCGGATGACGGAGTATCTTTTCCAACGAGAATTCATCCGGACGCCCCACGTAGGCATACACGTCCTTGATGTGCACCATCCCCAATACGTCATCGAGCTGTTCGCGGAAGACCGGCAGGCGGGAATGGCCGTCAATCCGGATCTGCTCCACCGCTTGCTGGAATGTCAGGTCCACGGGAATGGCGACAATGTCGGCGCGCGGCACCATCACGTCGCCGGCGGTCGTGCCGCGCAACCGCAGGATGTTGGCGATCAGGGCCCGCTCGTGGCGGTCGAGTTCGGGGATCGCGCCGGGCGTCTGCGGCTCCGCGGCGGCTTCCTGCACCAGCTCAGCGATCGAGTCGCGGACGCTGTGTTCGGCGGTGCGGCGTTGCAGCAGCGCGCGTAGGCGGCCGAGCACACTCGCCCGAGACAAGCTGCTGCTCAACGCGGCTTCCACGGGTTCGGCACGCGAATACGGCGCAGGATGCGTGCTTCGGCCATCTCCATCTGCCGTGCCTCACCCGCGCCTCGATGATCATGTCCGGCGAGATGCAGGGCGCCGTGCACCACAAGATGGGCCAGGTGATGCGCCGGTCGGCGTCCGGCCGCGGCCGCCTCGCGCCGGACCACGCCGGCCGCGACGACGATCTGGCCGGGCAGGCCGGGGTATGGCGGATCGTAGGTCAGCACGTTCGTCGGCTTGTTGCGGCCGCGGTCGCGCGCGTTCAGCCGCCGTACGGTGCGGTCGTCGGCGAGCAGGATCGTCCCGGAAAGCCCGGCGGCGCGTGCCGCGCGGATCACCACTATCCGCAGCCGTGGCACAAATCGCCGCCAGGCCGGATCGGCGACGATGATCTCGGGTTGGTTGGGCGGCCCCGCTCGCGCGGGGCGAATACTTGCAGGATCCATCACTATTTGCCGGACCCGGGCTCCGTGATTGCCGTATCGCGTCCGCGCCGCGCCTCGCGACGTTTTTCACCGGCCGCCGCGTCGCGCTGGTCATAAGCCTCGACGATCCGCGCCACCAGCGGATGGCGCACCACATCGCGCTTGTCGAACCGCACGACGGCAATTCCAGGTAAGCCCTCTACCGTTTCGACGGCGTCCTTCAGGCCGGACCGCACGCCCGCCGGCAGATCGATCTGGCTCAGGTCTCCGGTCACGACCATCCTGGTGCCTTCGCCCATGCGGGTCAGGAACATTTTCATCTGCACCTGGGTCGTGTTCTGCGCCTCATCGAGAATAACATAGGCATGCGCAAGCGTGCGGCCGCGCATGAACGCCAGCGGCGCGACCTCGATCTCGCCGTTGCCCAGGCGTCGGATCACCTGTTCGGCCGGCATCATATCATGCAGCGCATCATAGAGCGGCCGCAGATAGGGATCGACCTTCTCCTTCATGTCGCCGGGCAGGAAACCCAGCCGCTCGCCGGCCTCGACGGCGGGGCGTGACAGCACGATCCGATCCACCCGGCCCGCCTGGAGCATGGCAACCGCCTGTGCCACGGCCAAGTAGGTCTTGCCCGTCCCCGCCGGGCCAATCCCGAAGACCATTTCGTGGCGGGCGAGTGCGTCCATGTAGGCCGCCTGACCGGCGCTGCGCGGGGTGACGGCGCCGCGCCGGGTCCGGATAGCCGGCAGATCGGATAGCGGCAGCCGCGGATCGGCATCGGCATCGGCAAAGCGGATTGCGGTCTCCACCTCGGACTTCCCCACGCTCTCGCCCCGTTCAAGCTGCTGCCAGAGCCGTTCCAGCGCGGCCTGGGCCGCGTCGACCCGCGTCGGCTCGCCGCCAATTGCCACGCGGTTGCCGCGGCACGACAACCGCACGCCGAGCGCCTGCTCGATCCGCGCGAGGTGGCGGTCGTGGTCACCAAGCAGCAGCGGCAGCAGCGTATTGTCGTGAAATTCGAGCGTTACGGCCTTCCCGTGCTGGCGGGAGGGAACGGTGGAGAGAATGGCGGCGTGGCTCAAGCGCTGGCTCGCTCCGTATCGAGGGTTGCTGACAGAGAGTTGGGGAGGGCGGTGGCGATCCGCACCCGGGCTTCGGTGCCGATCAGCTCTGCCGGGCCGGTTGCATGGACCGGCTGCAGGTAGGGCGATCGCCCGGCAATTTGGCCAGGGTGGCGAGCAGGCCCGGTGAACAGCACGTCCATCGTCCGACCGACGCATGCGGCGTTGAACTGTTCCTGCTGAGCCCGGAGCAGGGACTGAAGTACCTGCAGACGCTGCTGTTTCTCCATGTCCGGCACCTGGCGCGGGCCGGTTGCCGCCGGTGTGCCCGGGCGCGGCGAATAGCGGAAGCTGAACGCCTGGGCGAAGCCAACCTGTCGCACGAGTTCCAGTGTGGCGGCAAAATCTGCTTCGGTCTCACCCGGATGGCCAACGATGAAGTCCGAAGACAAGGCAATGTCAGGCCGCGCCGTCCGCAGGCGTTCGGCGATACGCAGATAGTCCGATGCGCGGTGCCGCCGGTTCATCGCCGCCAGGATGCGATCGGAACCCGACTGCACCGGCAGGTGCAGGAACGGCATCAGGCTGGGAACATGCCGATGTGCGTCGATCAGGTCCTGATCCATGTCGAGCGGATGCGAGGTGGTGTAGCGGATACGGTAAAGCCCGGCAGTATCCGCAAGGGCCTGGATTAGCCGCGCCAGCGACCAGGAGCCGCCATCGGGCGCTTCGCCATGCCATGCGTTCACATTTTGGCCCAACAGCGTAATCTCGCGCGCGCCCTGGGCAACCAGCCGGCGCGCTTCCGCGAGTATCGCGGTGGCCGGGCGGCTCTGCTCGGCCCCACGGGTGTATGGGACCACACAGAAGCTGCAGAACTTGTCGCACCCCTCCTGGATCGTCAGGAACGCCGAAATACCCTGCGGCGCCGCTGCCTCCGGCAGGTGGTCGAACTTGTCCTCAGGCGGAAATTCCGTGTCGATGACCGTGCCCGTCGCCCGGCAGGCGCGCGCCACCATCTCCGGCAGCCGATGATAGGTCTGCGGCCCCAGCACAATGTCCACATAAGGGGCGCGCGCCAGAAGCTGGGCTCCTTCGGCCTGGGCGACGCAGCCTGCTACGGCCAGGATCATCCGGCCGCCCGCCCGCGACTTGGCATCCTTCAGCCGGCGCAGGCGGCCAAGCTCCGAGAACAGCTTTTCAGCCGCCTTCTCGCGGATATGGCAAGTATTCAGGATAACCATGTCGGCGTCATCGGGTCCGGCGACCGGCGCATAGCCGACCGGCGCCAGGACATCCGCCATGCGCGCGCTGTCGTACATGTTCATCTGGCAGCCCCAGGTGATCACATGCAGACGTTTTTGTGCTGATCCGCGAGGAAAATCCCGCGCACTTGCCTCGGTCGTGCCGTTCATCCGGAGCGCTCCGCCCTGCCACTCCGGCGACAGCCGGCGTGGCGGGCGGGAGGAATGGTCAGGCCGATGGCCGGCGTCAACCTGGTGTCCGTCGGATGATCTCCGATTCCTTTCGCCACTCTGACAGTAAAGGTCGAGGGCATGTCAACTGCCGGTTTCACGCATAGACAGATTGTCTGTCCGGGCTGGCGTCGCAATGCGGTGGCGTGAGACTGATCGGCCGCGCCGGACGATTCTGCCGCAGCGTCGCCGCGCCATCCGCGACAACCCGCCAAACCGTCTGGGCAAGCGCCTTCCGGCCGGCAAAACTGTCCGGCTCCAGTGGTGCATGCAGCAGGACGGAAACGCGTAGGCCGCGGTGACGGGCCAGCCGCCAGTAATGCGAGGCGATGTCCATATCACCGTACCAGGCGAACAAGGGCCGGGTCGCCCGTCCAATCGGCAGGCCGGCCAGCCGGTCATAGACCACGGAGACGGGCTGGATCAGGGGTTTGTCTTCGCCCTCGGCAATGGCAAAGAACGCCGAGCGGAACGGCATGACACGAGAGCCGTCCGAGGTGGTCCCTTCCGGAAACAGGATGAGGTTGTCGCCCTCGGCCAGTCGGGCGCGCATGTCATCGCGTTCCTTGCGGGTGGAACCGCGCTGCCGGCTGACATACACGGTCCGGCCGAGCCGGGCGATCAGGCCGATCAGCGGCCAGGAGCCGACTTCGCCTTTGGACACGAAGCAGGCCTCCAACTGGCCGCCCAGTACTGGAATGTCCAGCCAGGAGGAGTGATTCGATACGAACACGACGCGCCGGCCCTTGGCGTGCTGGCCGATCACGCGCACGCGGATCCCGAACAGGCGGCAAAACGTCGCCCAATAGAACCGCGCAAACGCAATCTTTGCCCGCCCCGGTGATGCCAGGCAGCCCGCCTGGATCGGCATGGCCACGAAAGTCCAGCCGAGCAGGAATGCGAGTCGTCCCAGGGCGCGGATCGACCCAAGCAGTCGGGGATGGTTCCGGCGACGGAACACGGCGTCGCCCGCTGCCTCCATGGCCGCAAAACCAGGATTCAGGAGAGGTCGGGGGGCGGCAAGGCGAAGTCGGCGCGGTGCATGGCGCATGCGGATGCGATACCCCGCCGGCGATGTCCGAACAATGGCGCAAGCGTGACCGTCGGTTGACATCCGCTTGCGCCAGTTTCGTGTTTAGGTTTGGCTCATGCCGCGTGCTTTCCATCTGATCCGCATGGCCGCCGTAATCGCCATCGCGGGTGCAATCACCATCACTGGCAGAGCACCGCGTGCTGCCGATCCGCAGCCATATGCAGTGAGCATGGGAAAGACCGGCAACGCCGCGCTCGACGCCGCTCTCGACGGCTCATCGGAGCTTGTGTCGCTGCGCGAATCAGCCCCTGTCGGCCCGTTCGCGCTGGTCGCCCGTGCCCGCAACGACCAGGCCAGGTTCGCGACCGCTCTGAGCAGCTTTGGCTATTTCGGCGGTCACTCGATGATCCGGATCGACAGCCACCCGATCGATGATCCGAATCTCATTGATCTGCTGCAGGACTTGCCGCCGTCCCCGCCGGCAAAGGTCGAGGTCACGTTCGACCCAGGTCCCCAGTTCCATCTGCGTAACATCACCGTGCTGGGCTCCATTCCACCAGGTGCGGCGGCGGCGCTCGATCTGAGGCCTGGCGCACCCGCCGTGGCGAGCGACGTGCTGGCCGCACAGCAACGGCTGCTCTCGGCACTCCGCGACGAGGGCTACGCGCTGGCAAAGGTCGAACTCGTACCAGCAACGGTGCACCTGCCGCAGCAGGTGATGGATGTGACGTTCACGGTGCAGACCGGGCCGCGGGTCGATATCGGCCCGATCACGTTTCATGGGCTGCACGACGTCAATCCATCATTCGTCCGCCGCCGGATCACCCTGCATAGCGGAGAGCAGTTCAGCCCGGTGACGATCGAGGCAGCGCGCAGCGACCTGGCATCACTGCCGGTGTTCTCCTTCGTGCATGCCGAGCCGGCCACCCAGCTCGACGCCGGCGGGCAACTGCCGATTACATTCGAGTTTGCCGAACGCCCGTTGCACGCGGTGGATGTTGGGGCGTCCTACTCGACCGATCTGGGTGTGGGGCTGACCGCCGGCTGGCATCATCGGAACCTGTTCGGAAATGCCGAACAGCTCAATCTGACGGCGGCTTTTCAGGGCGGCGGCAATTCAGAGCTTCACCCGGGATACAAGCTGAACGCGCAGTTCATCAAGCCGGATTTCCTCGCCCGCAACCAGTCGCTGGAATTGAATCTCGGTGCGGTCGATCAAAGTCTGCTGCCATATACGCAGAAGGCGCTGACACAGTCGATCCTGCTCGATCGGAAACTCTCGCCACATTGGACAGTGAGTTACGGGATCGGCGGCGAGGAAGAACGCATCACGCAGGAGGGCGTTTCCAACCGGTTCAATCTGCTCAGCCTGCCGATTTCGGTCCGCTTCGACAACACCGACAACCTGCTGAACCCAACGCGTGGTGCCCGCGTGGCGCTTACCCTCACGCCGACCCAGTCACTGACCGGGCAGGGTGGCACGTTCCTGATCGCCCAGCTTGCCGGATCGACCTATCTGGACATCAGCGGCAATGGCCGTAGCGTGATCGCACTGCGCGGCCTGCTAGGAGATGCGGTCGGCGCCGACGAGTCCAGCCTGCCACCCGACCTGCGCTTCTATGCCGGCGGCAGCGGCACGGTGCGCGGCTACCGATACCAGTCGGTCGGCCCGCAATTCCCCGATGGCACGCCGATCGGAGGAACCCAGATCACCGCCGCCGGGGTGGAGTACCGACAGCGTTTCCTGCAGAACTGGGGTTTTACGCTGTTCACCGACGCTGCGGAGGTGACCGCACGGGGCGTGTCGTTTCCGGTGAAGTATGGCGTCGGGGCAGGCGCCGGTCTGCTCTATTACACGTCCATCGGCCCGATCCGGGCACAGTTCGCCCTGCCGGCGGTGAAGCTGCCGAATAGCGGCTCCTTCGAGCTGTACGTCGGCATCGGGCAGGCCTTCTGATGCGTCGCCTGCTGTGCATCGGCATGGTTGCGATCGCAACGTTGATGGCGGCAAGCGGCGCGGCGCAGGCGTCGATCCTGGACCGGCTGCTGTCCTGGGCCAGCGGCTCGGTGGCGACGCAAGGGCTGGCGATCCATTGGGGCGGGGAACTGACCGCGGATCGGGTCGAACTCCGCGATCCCAAGGGTGCCTATGCGGCACTGGAGAAGGTCATCGTCCAGTGGTCTCCACTGCAACTAATACATGGCGCGATCGATGTCAGCCTGCTTAGCGCCACGCACGCCGAAATCATGCGCATGCCGGAAAGCTCGTCCGGCAAATCCAGCATGCCGTCGAAGATTGTCGTCAAGCAGCTTCGGCTTGAGCGCGTCGATGTGGACAAGCCGGTTGTCGGCACCGCCGTGGCGCTGAAAGTGGATGCATCGGGTCAGCGCGTCGGGCCTGATCACCTCCAAGCCAGCTTGACCGCCGAGCGGATCGGCGGCGGCGGCACATACGACATGAGTGGAACGCTGGAATCCGGGCAGATCGAGGCGCGGCTGAAAGTGGACGAGAACGCTGGCGGCTTCCTGGCCGGCGTGGCCGGTCTGCCGGATGTCGGGCGGCTTGCCATCGACACCTCCGTCCAGGGGCCACGAAACGACCTGCACACGCAGGTTGCCGTGCAGGCCGGGCAGATGACGGCCAATGCGCAAGGCCAGATCAATCTTCAGGCGAGCACGCTGACAGCCACGATGAAGGCCGCCGCTCCGGCAATGACCCCGCGTCCGGATCTATCGTGGCAATCCGTCGTGCTTTCGGGGAATGTCCAGGGCGCATTCACCAGGCCGGACGTGACCGCGAGCCTCGACCTCGACGGGCTGGCCGCTAGCGGCGCGCATGTGCAGCGTATTGCGGTGCAGGTCAGCGGCAACCAGGGTCGTGTCGATCTCAAGGGCGAGCTGGATGGGCTCGCACTGCCGGGTCCGCAGCCGAACCTGTTCGCCGCCGCGCCGGTGCTGCTGACCGCGAACGCGAGCCTCGATGCACCCGACCGGCCGGTCAGCTTCACGCTGCAGCACCCGGTGCTGGATGCATCCGGCACACTGAAGACCGCCGGCACTCAGCAAGCCGACATCCAACTATCTGTTCCGCAGATAGGGCCGCTCGCCGCGGCGGCCGGCCTGGACGCGCAGGGCAACCTGCATCTTGCTTTGGCCGCGACGCGCCAGGATGGGACCACGCAAGCTTCAGTGGACGCGACGGTCGGCATTACCGGCGGCTTGGCACCCGCCCCGGCACTCGTCGGCCCGTCCGCGCACCTCGTTCTTGCCGGAGCCATGACCGGCGACGCCGTCACACTCAGTCGGTTCAGCTTCGACGGCCAGGATTTGTCGCTGACCGCAAAGGGCAGCGCCTCGCCGCAAAACATCGACCTGGCCTGGACCGCTGCTCTCGCCCGGCTGGCCGCGATCAATCCCGCATTGAACGGAAACCTGCACGCCAACGGCCAGGTCGGGGGATCGGAGCAAGACATAACGCTCGCCGCGGACCTGGCGGGTACCGTCGCACCGCCGGGCGGATCGTCGGGGCCGTTCACGGCGCATCTCGATGCGCAAGGGTTGCCGCATTCTCCGCACGCGCAGGTCACCGCGCAGGGAAGCCTTCTCGGCTCGCCCCTTCAGCTCGCGGCGTCCGGCGCGAAGCAGCAGGACGGGGCATTTCAGCTCTCCATACGCCAGGCCGACTGGAAGAGCGCCTCGGCTCATGGTGAACTGACATTGCCGCCCGGCAGTAAAGTACCTGTCGGCACGCTCCAGCTCGCGGTTCAGCGGCTGGCGGATTTCAGCGCCCTGGCCGGGCGGACCCTGACGGGGGCCGTCACCGCCACGATCAGCGCCACGTCGGCCCAGGCCAGTTTGCATGCCGAAGCACGCAATGTCGGCGTGCCGGGCACTGCCTCCATCGGAGGAGTTACGCTGGATGCAGGAATTGCCGATCCGACGACGCATCCGGCGGTCGACGGAACCCTGTCGCTTACTGATATCGCGGCGCGCGGGATGAAGGGCTCGGCCAAGCTGACCGCCAAGGGCCCCACCGATCAGCTCGCGGTTCAGCTTGCAGCCAATCTTCCGAATCTCGAGGGCGCACCCGCCCGCATTGCAACCGCTGGCACGGTCGATGTGGGCGGCAAGGCGCTGACACTCGCCAGCCTGAACGCCGACTGGAAGCAGCAGACGGTCCGCCTGCTGTCCCCGGTCCAGTTCGTTCTGGTGAATGGGGTGGCTATTCACGATCTGCGTGTGGCGCTCAGCGGCGCCACCCTGCAAGTGAATGGGACCGTTGGCTCTGCGCTCGATCTCACCGCCAGCGCGAGGAACCTGCCCGTCAGCCTGGTCTCGCTGATATCGCCCAGCCTGCCGGCGAGTGGCACCCTCTCGGCTGACGCACGCGTCACCGGCACAACGGGCAATCCAACCGGGACGATCCGGGCCACAGCATCGGGATTGCAGCTCGCAACGGAGACAGGCCGCAAATTGCCGCCTGCCTCCATCACCGCCAGCGCCACGCTGCAGGGGCAGGTGGCCCAGATCGATGCCCGCGCCGCGGCCGGGGCCTCATACGTCACGCTCAAAGGGCGGGTTCCGTTCTCGCGCACCGCGCCGCTCGATGTGCGCGCGGGTGGCGTGCTCGATCTCGCGCTGAGCGATCCGCTGGTTGCCGGCAGTCTTGGGGGTGGCTTGGAAGGCCGTGTCACGCTGACTGCTGATGTCGCC
>DATDIC010000082.1:0-9069 GCA_036521275.1 Acetobacteraceae bacterium | reverse complement strand
CGCCCGGCACTCAGGATGTAGCCCACGTCGGACCCGCCAGTCAGATAGCGCATGCCCAGCTTCAGCAGCCAGGACTGGAAATCCAGGTCGTCACGCACGCCGCCGACGCCGAACCATTTGCCGTGCGCCTTCGCGGCGCGGGCTGTTGCCTGGAAGGCGGCGCGCATGCGGTCGTGGGTGTACTCGCCGGGAATGCCCATTTCGGTGCTGAGGTCGGTCGAACCGATATGCAGCATGTCGATCCCCTCCACCGCGGCGATCGCATCGGCCTGCTCGATCGCCGAAGGCGTTTCGAGCATGGCGATCAGCAGGCTGTTCTCGTTCAGCGTGCGATTGATCTCGCCCTGCTTCAGTGCCGCGTAGCCAAGCGCCGCGCCGCTGCCAGAGGCGGAACGGTGCCCGGCGGGCGGGAACCGGCACGCCTCGACCATGGCCCGCGCCTCGGCCACCGAATTCACGTGCGGCACCATTACGCCCTGCGCGCCGCAATCCAGGATGCGCGCGGCATCGTGCGGGTCGTGCGAGGTGAGACGGACGATCGGCGTGACGCCGATCCCCAGCGCGGCCACGCAGATCGCGGCGGCGGTCTCGACCGAGGTGGGATTGTGCTCCAGGTCCAGATAGATGGCATCGAACCCGCAGGCCCCCGCGATCATGGCGATGTTCGGGGTGCGCATCTGGTTGACGCCCATGCAGAGCACCAGCTCGTCTCGTTGGAGCTTCTGCCGGGCCAGGTTGGGGCCGATCTGTTGTGGCATCGCTTCTTCCTGCTGACTGCAGGGACGGAGCATCGCGCAGGTGCGGGTGGCGGCTCAAGCGGACGGGCCGTGCTGCCGGCGTTGCGCTCCTTTAATCTTGTATGGCTCGGCTGACCGCCACAGGGGAGAACTCCCGGCTGAACGATTAGCAGGGGCCCCGAATGTCAGCCGCCATTATAAAATCCCGGATTACCGAAGGCTCGCCCAATCCACGTGGCGCGACCTGGGACGGGCTGGGCGTGAATTTCTCCGTGTTTTCCGCCAACGCGACCAAGGTGGAACTGTGCCTGTTCGATGATTCCGGTACCACCGAGCGGGAGCGGATCGAGCTTCCCGAATACACCAACGAGATTTTCCACGGTTACCTGCCGGACGCGCGGCCTGGAACGATCTACGCCTATCGCGTGCACGGGCCGTACGAACCGACGCAAGGACATCGGTTCAATCCCAACAAGCTGGTGCTCGACCCGTACGCCAAAGCACATGTCGGCGAGCTGAAATGGGACCCGGCCTGTTTCGGCTACACGCTGGGCGCAGAGACTGAGGACCTGACCTTCGATGAACGCGATAGCGCGCCATTCGTGCAGAAGTGCCGGGTAATCGATCCGGCGTTCACCTGGGGCCGCGAGCACACACCGGATGTCCCGTGGTGGCGCACCATCGTCTACGAGACCCACGTGAAGGGCTTCACCAAGCGCCACCCGGGCGTGCCCGAGCATCTGCGCGGCACCTATGCCGGCCTCGGGCAGAAAGAGGTGGTGGATTATATCCGCTCACTCGGCGTGACCTCGGTGGAGCTGCTGCCGATCCATTCCTTCGTGACCGACAGCTACCTGGCCGACAAGGGTCTGACCAACTACTGGGGCTACAACACGATCGGCTTCTTTGCCCCTGATGCGCGCTATGCGGCGATCCCGACCTTCGTGTTCTCCGAGTTCAAGGAGATGGTGGCGCGGCTGCACGATGCGGGGCTGGAGGTCATTCTGGATGTGGTTTACAACCATACCGCCGAGGGCAACGAGCGTGGGCCGACGCTGTCGTTCCGCGGCATCGACAACGCCAGCTATTACCGGCTGATGCCGGATGAGCCGCGGTACTACATCAACGACACCGGCACCGGAAACACGCTGAACCTGTCACATCCGCGGGTGCTGCAAATGGTCACCGATTCTCTGCGCTATTGGGTGACCGAGATGCATGTCGATGGGTTCCGCTTCGATCTCGGCACCATCCTGGCGCGCGAGACGTATGGGTTCGACGAGGGGGGCGGATTCCTCGATTCCTGCCTGCAGGACCCTGTGCTGTCGTCGGTGAAGCTGATCGCCGAGCCGTGGGATATCGGGCCCGGCGGATACCAGGTGGGCGGGTTCCCGCCCGGCTGGGCCGAATGGAACGACAAGTTCCGCGACACGGTGCGCGCGTTCTGGAAGGGCGATGAGGGCAAGCTGCCGGACCTGGCCACGAGGCTGGCGGCGTCGGCCGACGCGTTCAATCGGCGTGGGCGCAAGCCCTGGGCGAGCGTGAACTTCGTGACCGCGCATGACGGGTTCACGCTGCACGATCTGGTTTCATACAACGAGAAACATAACGAAGCGAACGGGGAAGACAACCACGATGGTCATGACAACAACCTGTCATGGAACCATGGCGCCGAAGGTTCCACCGACGATCCGGACATACTGGAATTGCGCGACCGGCAGAAGCGCAACCTGCTGGGCACGCTGCTGCTGGCGCAGGGCACGCCGATGCTGCTGGCCGGCGACGAGTTCGGCCGCACGCAGCAGGGCAACAACAACGCCTATTGCCAGGACAACGAAATAAGCTGGGTGGATTGGGATATCGACGAGTACGGGCGGCAGCTTATCGATTACGTGCGCAAGCTGATCGCCATCCACAACGCCTTCCCCATCCTGCGCCGCAACCGGTTCCTGACCGGGGAATACAACGCGGAGCTGGATGTCAGCGACGTGCGCTGGCTGTCGCCCGATGCGACGGATATGTCCGAGGAGCAGTGGGCAGACGGCAACGCACGCTGCCTCGGCATGCTGCTGGACGGGCGCGCGCAGGCGACGGGAATCAGGCGTCCGTCATTGGATTCCACCGTCCTGCTGGTGCTGAACGCGCACCATGATGTGGTGAAGTTCCGCTTGCCGGAGGTGGTTGGCGGAAGTCAGTGGCGGCGGCTGCTGGACACCAATGTGCCAGATGCGGATGGATCGTTACGGGTCAAATCGGGTGACGAATACGAAGTGACCGGGCGGTCGCTGCTGCTGTTCGCGGTGGACCGCGATCAGCAACCCTCCGTGGCGCTGCGTCGGGCGCGGCAGGCGCTGCGGGATCTGGCCGAGACGCCGGCGGTGTTGCCCTCGGACTCGGGTAGCACGGGTGCCGAGCCGCCAGTGCCGACATATCCAATGGGCGATTGAGCCGCCCGCCTCATGCGGTGCGGGTGTACCCGACTTGCGGCATGAGTGGGCCATGGTTTCGGGCGTGACACCATCGTGAAAATACCCAGCCTGCAACCGGACCGCGGCGCTTGTGCAACACCCGAACAATTCGCTGGGGTGTGGCGACTCGGTGTTGCGGAACCGGTTGTAGGATCAGGCATATTTATCCCTGTCCGTTAAAGCCGTCGCCCGCATGACCGAGCAAGCGCCTCTCCGGCTGCAACTACCCACCGAGGCAGGCTTCCCGCATGCCAGCATGCCGACCGCGTCGGCCGAGGAGCTTTGCGCGCCGGCGGGCGGGCTTGATTTGCAGGAGCTGGTGGACGCTCCCCGCCGGACCCTGGAAACCGAATACAAAGGCTGGCGCAACCTCGACAATCCGGAAGACCAGGTGGAGATCGCCCGCGATGTCGCTGCGATTGCCAACAGCGGCGGCGGGCAGATCCTGTTCGGCTTCAACGAGGCAACGCTTGCACCGATCGATACCGACCCGTTCGGAACGGTATGCACGCAGGAACATGTGTTGCGGCTGACACGGCGATGGCTGGAGCCGGCGCCACGCTGCGAGGTACTTGCCGTGCGCTCTTCGGCGGGTGATCTGCACCCGGTGATTCGCATCGCCGGCCATGGAACGGTGCCGGTGTGCGCGCGGCGCAGTGCGCCGTTCGTTCCTGAGTCGTGCCGGGTCAGCCGCGGTGACGTGTATATCCGGCGGCATCGCCAGCCGCAGCGGCTGGGACCGCCGTTGATCGAGACAGGCTGCATAGAAACGGCCCAGGAATGGGCGCCGCTGATCCGCCGCTGCGTGAGGCAAGACCGCGAGGCGGTGCTGGGGATGATCGAGGCAGTGCTGGAAGATCGGCGACCGTCGCGGCCGTTACAGCAGGAACTGACTGACTGGCACATCGCGGCGAGGCGGGCTTTCCTGACGCTGGTGCCGCGCAGCCCATGGGCCGAGCGGCTGGCCCGTTGCCATTACGCGCTGAGCTATGCGCTGGAGCTGCAATCGCCGGATCTGCTGGACCATGCGCAGATGCCGGAGTTTCTCCGGCGCTGTGCATTCGACGCGCAGAAGCTGTTTCCGGCCGGGCAGCGCATGTTCGATCCGCCGACGCGGCTGGCAGTGCGGCCACGGTTCGTCACCGATCCGGCTTGGAATGACGGTACGGATTTCCTGGAGACGGCGTGGCTGCGGGCATATCCACCGACCGAAGTCAGCGATTTCTGGCGTGTGTCGCCCGAAGGTTTCGTTGCCCTGGTGCGCGGATATGGAGAGGACGCGGCGGACTTGAATCGCGCGCTTCGGCGCCAGCCGGGGACATGGGTGAACCCGGACCTGCTCGCGCGAGACCTGGCCGAACTGGTAATCCATGCACGCGGGCTTGCGCGGTTCTTTCCGGCGCCGCGGCGGGTGCTGTTCCGCTGCGATTGGTGGGGCCTGGCGGGACGGGAATTGTTCGACCCGGCGGGAAACTGGCCGCACAGCGGCACCGCGATCGGCGATCATCGGGCCGTGTCGATGACCGTGCCGCTCGCGTCGCTGGCAAGCGCGTGGCCGGAGACGGTGGCGCGGCTGATGGCGCCAGTGATGCGGGCGCTGGAGCCGGATTTGTTGCTGGGGGCGGATTGGGTGCGCGGACAGGCGGTAGGGTGGGCGCGGTAGACGGCCCGTTACCCGCCGGCGATTTTTGGGATCAGATAGATCTCAGCACCTTCGGACAAGGGCGCGCCGTACGCGTCCTGGTAGATGACGCCATCGATGGCAACGGCCATGCCTTCCTCCACCTGGCTGCCCAGGCCAGGGAAACGCTCGTCGAGTTCCTTTACCAGACGGCGGAAGGTGGTGGCGGCAACGTCGATTTCGGTGCGGCCGCCGGTGAAGCGGTTGGCAGCGGTGCCGGAGAAGATCACGCGGGGCACTTGCTTCCTTGGTCGGGGGTTGCGCGGTAGCCCTCACCCGCCACGCTGCGCGCGGCGACCTCTCCCGCGGAGCGGGAGAGGTGTCGTGATCGGTAGCTAGGCCGCTTTTTGGCCGTTGTCCGCATCGACCGCGGCGCGGACCTTGGGTGGGGACATCGGCAGGTCCGTCATGCGAATGCCGATCGCATCACGGATGGCGTTTCCGACCGCGCCCATCGGGGGAACGATCGGCACCTCGCCCACGCCACGGGCGCCGAACGGATGACGGGGGTTCGGCACTTCCACCATGATCGCCTCGATGAGTGGAAGGTCGGAGGCGACCGGGCAACGATAGTCCAGGAAGCCCGGATTCTCCATCTGGCCCTTGGCGTTGTAGATATACTCTTCGTTCAGCGCCCAGCCGATGCCCTGCGCCGCGCCGCCCTGGATCTGGCCTTCCACGTAGCTCGGGTGGATCGCCTTGCCGACATCCTGCACGGCCGTGTAGCGCAGGATGGTCACCTGCCCGGTCTCCCGGTCCACCTCCACGTCGCAGATATGTGCACCGAAACCCGGGCCGGCGCCCTGTGCGTTCAGCGATACTTCGGAGCTGATCGGTCCGCCGGTCTTGCCGGCGCGCAGCGCGATCTCCGCCAGATCCAGCGGCTCGAAGGCACCCGCGTTGGAGCCGGCCGGATAGGCCTTGCCGTCGCGCCAGTCCACCGCCTCGGGTGGGATTTCCCAGATTTGGGCGGCGCGGTTCTTCAACTGCTCGACGACACCCTCGGAGGCTTGCGTCACGGCCATTCCTGTCGCGAAGGTGACGCGGCTGCCGCCGGTGACATGGGTAAAGCCGATCGAGCTGGTATCGCCGACAATCGGACGCACCTTATCGACAGGCACGCCGAGCACCTCGGCCGCCATCATCGCCATCGAGGCGCGCGAGCCGCCGATGTCCGGGCTGCCGGAGACGACGCTTACGCTGCCGTCCTCGTTGACATGGACTGCGCCGGAGGATTCGCCGCCGATATTGAACCAGAAGCCGCAGGCGATCCCGCGGCCGACGGCGCCGCCGTTGCGGGCCTTCAGCGGGGTCTTCCAGTGCTCGCTCTGCTTCGCCGCCTCCAGCGTCTGGAGGAAGCCGATGTTGTGGTGGGTCGGGCCGTAATGCGTCTTGGTGCCCTCGCGCGCGCCGTTCTGTTCGCGCAGCACGATCGGATCGATGCGGAGCTTGCGGGCGAGGTCGTCGAGGGCGCTTTCGACCGCGTAGGACGACATCGGCGCGCCGGGGGCGCGGTAGGCGGCAACCTTTGGACGGTTGGAGACGACGTCGTAGCCGATTACCTCCACGTTGGCGATGTCGTACATGGCGAAGCCGCACATGCAGCCAGGTTGTACCGGCGAGCCGGGGAAGGCGCCGGCCTGATATTTCAGCACCTCCCTGGCGGCGACGATGGTGCCGTCGCGCCTGGCGCCGATCTTCACTTCGATGACCGTGCCGGAGGTGGGGCCGGAGGCGCGGAACACTTCCTCCCGGGTCATTTGCATCTTCACCGGCCGGCCGGACCTTTGGGCGAGCGCGAGGGCCAGCGGTTCCAGATATACCAGCGTCTTGCCGCCGAAGCCGCCGCCGATCTCCAGCGGGACGGCGCGGATATTCGCGATGTCCCAGCCGAGCAGCTTGGCGCAGTAGGCGCGCACCATGAACTGACCCTGGCTGGAGCTGTACACGATGGCCTGGCCGTCCGAAGCGACCTGCACGACGCAGGCGTGCGGCTCGAGATAGGCCTGGTGCACGGGCGCAGTGGTATAGCGTCCCTCGACGACGACATCGGCCGAGGCGAATGCGCGGGCAGCGTCGCCCTTGGCGAAATAGACCCGCTTGGAGACGTTCGATGGCTTGGTCGGCTTCGGCTCGACATTGGCCGTGAAAAGGTCGTCGTGCAGGATCGGCGCGTCGGGCCGCATCGCATCTTCGACGTCGATGACGTGCGGCAGGACCTCGTAGGTGACGTCGATGAGGTCGAGCGCCTGGTCGGCGACGGCCTGGCTGATCGCGGCGACGGCGGCGACGGCGTGGCCTTCATACAGCGCCTTGTCGCGCGCGATGCAGTTGCGTGACAGATCGCGGAAGTTCATCGGACCTTCGCCGACGAAGGCTTCCTCGCTGGCGATGTTCGGGAAGTCCTCGGCGGTGATCACCGCCTTCACGCCGGGCAGCTTGAGCGCCTTGGATGTATCGATCGAGACGATGCGGGCGTGCGCGTGGGGGCTGCGCTTTACCTTGCCCCACACCATGCCGGGCAGCACCATGTCGGCGCCGAAGGTGGCGCGGCCGGTCACCTTGTCCACGCCGTCGGGGCGCACCGGGCGGGTGCCGACGACTTTCAACTCGGGCTTCGAGACGATGTAGTTCATGCTGCGACTTCTCCTCGCATTTCGGCGGCGGCGTCCATGACGGCGCGGATGACCTTGTCGTATCCGGTGCAACGGCACAGATTGCCGGCCAGCCAGTAGCGTGCCTCTTCCTCGGTCGGGTTGGGGTTTTCGTCGAGCAGCGCCTTGGAGGCGACGATCAGCCCGGGCGTGCAGAACCCGCACTGCAGAGCGGCGTGCTCCAGGAATTTGCGCTGCACGGGGTGCAGTTCGTCGCCGTTGGCGACGCCCTCGATGGTGATGATCTCGTGGCCTCCGGCCTCCACGCCCAGCATCAGGCAGGAGCACATCAGCTTGCCGTCGCAGATGATGCTGCAGGCGCCGCAATCGCCGGACGCGCAGCCTTCCTTGCTGCCGGTGAGATTGAGTGTGTTGCGCAGCACGTCGAGCATGGTTTCCTGCGGTTCGCACAGGAATTCTACTGGCTCTCCGTTGATGGTGGTGGTGATATGATGTTTGCTCATTTCCGTTAGTGGGCCTTTGCTGGCGCGATGCCTTGCGCGCGTTGGAATGCGATGGCCGCGGTGCGGCGGGCGAGCACGCCGGCGACCTTGGTGCGATATTCGATGGTGCCGCGCTTGTCGGTGATCGGGTTGCAGATCGCTTGCGCGGCCGCGTCGAGCCTGGCCAGCGTGGCGTCGTCCAGTTTGTGGCCGATCAGCGCGTCGGCGGCGGCCGCGACCACCAGCGGTGTGGGGGCGACGGCGCCGAGCACGACCTTCGCGGCGGTGCAGACGCCGCCGGCGTCGAGCGTGAGGCAGACGCCGCAGCCAACCACGGCGATGTCCATTTCGGTTCGCGGAATGAACCGCAGATAGGCATCACCGGTACGCGGTGCCTGCTTGGGCAGGTGGAATTCCAGGATGAATTCGTCCTTGGCAAGGGAGGTACGGCCAGGGCCGACAACCACGTCTTCGACCGGGACTTCGCGCTTGCCATTCGACCCGACGATCACGGCGGTGGTACCGGCGGCGATCATGGCCGGGACGCTGTCGGCCGCCGGCGAGGCATTGCACAGATTTCCGGCCAGGGTGGCGCGGCCCTGGATCTGGGTCGAGCCGATAAGGTCCATGGCCTCCACCACGCCGGGCCAGGCGCGCTTGAGGGCGGCATTGGCCTCGATCACCGCGCCTGGCGTGGCGGCGCCGATGACAAAGCCACCGGCTTCCTGCCGGATGTCCATGATGCCGGGAATTTTCTTGGTATCGACGATCAGATCGGGCTTGGCCCGGCCAGACCGGAGCTGGACCAGAAGATCGGTTCCACCGGACAGCAGTTTGGCCTGCCCGGAGGCTCCGGCCAGCAGTGCGACGGCTTCATTGACCGTCGTAGGTGAGGCATAGCTGAGGCTTGGCATGTCCGCTCCTGATGCGCGCAGCAATAGTGCCCGGTCCACTCCCCCGTGGCCGGGCGGGCAGTTGTGGCTATTCTCCGCCGACCGGCGGGATGGGGTCAAGCGCAGGGGCGGCGGCGCGACTGCTTTATAGGCTCTATCGAATCGAATGGCGAAAATCAATTCGCGGCGAATG
>DATDIC010000081.1:0-4443 GCA_036521275.1 Acetobacteraceae bacterium | reverse complement strand
AGCGCCGTTCGAGACTCCGTAGTCCCAGCCTCTCGATCCAGTGCGTTGCCACATCGCGATCCGCACCGGCGGGAAACCGCAATTGCTCCATGACGGTGAGGTGCGGGAACAGTCCATAGTTCTGCGGCACATAGGCGATTCTCCGCGCCACGGGATCAAGCCGTGAAATCTCCCTTCCATCCATCGCGATGCTGCCGTGATCGCATTGCTCGATCCCGGCGATCAGCTTCAGCAGCAGTGACTTTCCCGACCCGGAAGGACCCAGCACCGCAAGCCGCCGCGCACGTGGCGCCCATGCGATATCCAGCAGAAACCCGCCCAGCCGCTTTTCAAGCCGCAGACTTACAGCGGCAGGATGGACAGCAGCGTGTGACGGCCGTGCGGTGTCGGTCCGGCGCGCAGCCACCATGCGCAACGGGCTGGCCTTCAACACGCGGCGTCGATCCGCGGCCGTATGGCTCAGCATCATGATCGCCACCGCGATCACCAGCGTCGGCAGCAGCACCGGCAGCATCGCCGGCAACCCCTGGGAGCCGAACGCCACGTAGGTATAAACCGGCAACGAATAGGGATGGTACGCAACCATCACCGTCGCGCCGAACTCACCAAACGCGCGCAGCCACGTCAGCAGCAGGCCGGACAGGATCGCGGGCCACGCGATCGGCAGACTGAGGCGCAGGAACACGTCGAACGGATGCCGCCCGAGCGTTGCGGCAACACCCTCCAGCACCGGATCGACCGCAGCAAAGCCCGAGCGCGCCGCAATGATCAGAAACGGTGCGGCGACGAAGACCTCGGCGATCACGATCCCGGTGAAGGAATCGGTCAGCGCGCCGCGTAACAGACCGCCCAGCGGCGTCGCATAGCCCACCAAAAACAGCAGCAATATCCCACTGCTCAGAGGCGGCAGCGCCAGCGGCAATTGCACGACAAAGCCCAGCCCCGCCATAGCCCGGCCCGGCATGCGTGCCAGCAGATAGCCCAGCGGAATCCCGCCCAGCGCGATAACCAGCGTAGCGACACTCGCGCTCGCGACGGAAACAACGCAGGCCCTGGCAAGCGGGCCGGCATCCACCGAACTCCAATCAGCCAGAGCCACCTGCTGCACGCCCGCGATGAGCGGGGCAACCAGATAGACCGACAGGAGTCCGGCAAGCCACGGCAGCGGCGCAGGGATGCGGCGCGTCACTTCGCATTATCGACCAGCGCCTTGATGTCGGTCGGCAGCGCGCTCGCGGTTCCGGAAAGCGCCGGCTTCTGCAACCCGAGCCCGTGTTCCGCCATCAGCTTCCGGCCATCCGGTCCAAGCAGGAACGATACGAACTGGTCGGCGCCGGTCGGGTTGGCACCGTCGCGCAGGATGGTGACCGTATAGACCGCTTTGGGCGCGATGTCGGCGGGCAAGGTAACGGTGGGGATCTTCGCATCGGCGGTTTCGGTCGAATAGAAGAATCCCACATCGAGTTGCCCCGATTGCAGCCGGCCGACCAATGTCTCCTCCGGCAGAACCTGTGCCGGATTTTCCGGCGCACCGAGAACCGTCTGTGCAAGTTTGGGCACTTTATAGACCGTCTGCGCCTTATGCATCAGCGCCACGGTCAGCTTGCCCTTCGGATCCAGCTTCGGATCGGTGCGTCCGATCCTGATCCCCGGCTCCATCAGAACCTGATACCAGGGCTTCGCCTTGAAATCCGCGGCGAACCGGCTGGAGGCGTTGTACCCGATCACCAACGGCGAGTGCGCGAACGAGATGTACCAAGTCACCCAGTCACCGTTCGGCGACCCCATCAGGTCGTCATTCACTTTGGGATTGGCACTGATGAAAACGTCGCCGCGCCGCAGCTTTCCCGTGACCTGCTTCGCCAGCAGGTTCGATCCGCCGGCATAGCCTTGGAATGTGTCGCCGGTGGCTTTGTCGAATGCGGGACCGACGCCGTGCTCCATGAGGTTCACCAGCGACCCGGCATAAAGAACGCTCACGGTCCCGGCCGCGTACGCTGTCGGTGCCTGCAAGAGCAACGCGCCGATGGCGAGCAATCCAAGCATGGGTGCGGCAAGCGCGCCCTGCATCCATGGCCGCCATCGCCTCCGCCCGATTCCGGAATTCACAATGGCAGCGGGTGGGACCGATTGTTCGAACCATCCATTGTCAGGCATCACGTTTCTCCCTCGCCTGCGACGATATAGCCACGCAGATATATCGGCAAGGGCAGTCCCGGGCGAAGCGGCCACGCTTACTTTGCTACATGGCAAAACGCGGCCGGAATCCGGTCACTCCGCTGCGGCGGCCACCCGGGTCAACTCCGGCTGCCGCAGCGCGGCCAGCAACGACGTGACGCTGGCGGAACGCAACGGGATGAAGCGTTTGCCCGCCTGGCGGCACAACTGCTTGACCAAATGCGCCGCATGGTGGCTGATGCAATCGACCGGGAACATCACGATATCGGCCTGACTCGTCAGCCCCCCGAGCAAATTGAGATGGTGCTCGATGCCCCCGTCATGATGCAGGAAGGCAGCGCCCGATTGCTCCGCGGCGGCGCGCAGATGCGCCACTTGGTTCGGCCGCCCGCCCACATACAGCACTGTCATGCCGTCGAGATGTGCGTCAGGAATCATCGCCACAACGTCGCCACCGACTCCTGCCGGCAAGGCTGCGGCGATCACGTCCAACTCCCCGCGCAACCCCTCGGCTTCCCGTTCCGCCGCTGCGCGCGCAGACTGCGCTTCAGCAATAACGGCGGTGGCGGCTGCAAGTTTCTCGCCCAGGACGGCGTTGCGCCGCGTCTCGCCCACCAGCCGCCGTTCCAGATCGGCGACCAACTGGCGCAGCACTGCGTTGTCGCCGCTGGCGGCGGGCGGCTCGGCCGCTATCCGTTGCGTGAGCGCATCTCGCAATTCCCGAATGCGGGCGTCCCGCGTAACCACGGCATCCCGCAGCGCGATCTGTTGCCGGTCCATCCGCGCGCGCAGATCCGCATTATCGGCCTCCAGCTCGCAAAGCCGTCGGATATCGGCGCGATTGGCGGCACCGACGAGATGCGACAGCATATGCACCTCGCCGAAAGCGTCACGAATGATCGCCTGCGTCGTGGCCGGATGCGTCAGCGTCGCCCAATAGGCACCCGGTATCTCGCCACGCCGCACCGCGTCGCGCCACAGGCAACGGACCGCGTCTTCGGTAGCCGCCTTCGAGAACTGGTTGATCGCCACGCGGTGACGCTCGTCCAGCGCCTTGTGCAACAGCTTGGCCGCCTTGTCGTGACGCCCGGCAAGACTCACCGCGGCGCCGTGCAGCTCGTGATCCGTGCTCTCCGGCACCGCAACGCCCAGCTTCTTCAAAACCTGCCGCAGTTCCCCGGTCGACAGGCACGTGCCGATGATCGAGCAATGCAGGTTGGTATTGAATTCCCAGATCTTGGTGCGCCGCGCCGGCCCGTCCGCGTGCGGCGTTTCGCCCCGCAACACCAATGCCGGCGCGAAGGAGGAGACCGCGATCGTCCTGGGCGGCACGCTCAGTGCCGCGCCGCCCAGGGTCACAACCGACGTTCGCGTCGAGCTCACGATCTCCCCGATCGTCCGCGCGGCTACAAGCCCGCCTGGGTGACGAACTTGGTAACCAGGTAGTTCTCGATCGCTTCCAGCCCGCCCTCCGAGCCGTAGCCGGAATCCTTCACCCCGCCGAACGGCACCTCCGGCAACGCCAGGCCGTGGTGGTTGATCGAGATCATGCCGCTCTCCACCGCCGCCGCGATGGCATTCGCAGTCTTCGCCGAGCGCGTATAGGCATAGGACGCCAGCCCATAAGGAAGGCGGTTGGCTTCGGTCACCACTTCCTCGAACGTGCTGAATGGTGAGATGACGGCCAGTGGACCGAACGGCTCCTCGTTCATCACGCGGGCATCTTTGGGCACGTCGGTCATGACCGTGGGTTCGAAGAAGTTACCGTTGTTGCCGATGCGATGGCCTCCGGTCTGCACCGTGGCGCCGCGCTGCGCGGCATCGCCGATGAACGCCTCCATGGCCGCGATGCGGCGCGGATTGGCCATCGGTCCCATACCGGTGTTCGAGTCCAGCCCGTCTCCCACCTTCAATGCCTTGCTGTGCTGCACGAAGCCTTCGACGAATTGGGCGTACACGCGCTCCTGCACCAGAACCCGCGTCGGCGACACGCAGACCTGGCCGGCATTGCGGTATTTCGCGGTCGCCAGCAGCCGGCTGGCGCTATCGATGTCGGCATCATCGAACACGATCGCCGGTGCGTGCCCGCCCAGCTCCATGGTCACACGCTTCATGTGCGCCCCCGCGATCGCCGCAAGCTGCTTGCCCACCGCGGTGGAGCCGGTGAACGACATCTTGCGAATGATCGGATGCGGAATGAGGTATTCGGAAATCTCCGCCGGCACCCCATAGACCAGGTTCATCACGCCGGCCGGCACGCCGGCA
>DATDIC010000080.1:0-10554 GCA_036521275.1 Acetobacteraceae bacterium | reverse complement strand
CGTCGCCTTGCTCGCGATATGCCGCTCCGGGGCCGCATTCTGTCCGCTCGATCCCGAGCACCCGCCCGCGCGCCTTGCCCACATGCTCGATGCCAGCAAGTCCGACCTGCTGCTCACCGCCGGCGCCGCCACCCGAGCCATGGCAACGGCGGTCCCTGTTTTGCGCCTCGACACCGATGCACCGGAGTTGGCAGTCGCCCGCTGCTCGCCGGCGCCGATCGCCGACGCGGACCGAACGGCGCCGCTGCGACCGGACATGCTCGCTTATGTCATGTTCACCTCGGGGTCCACCGGCTTGCCGAAACCCGTCGCGATCCCGCACGCCAGCATCTGCCAGGTGCTGCGAGCGCTTGCCGGCGCAATTCCCATGCAGCCGGGCCAGGCGCTGCTGTCCGTCACGACGATCGCTTTCGATGTCGCACTCGCCGACGTGTTTCTGCCGTTGCTGCAGGGCGGCGTCCTGGTCCTGCTCACAGATGCGGTGTTGCGCGATCCCGTCGCAGTCTGCCGCGCGTTGCGGCAGTTCCGAGTTTCCGTGATGCAGGCGACACCCAGCTATTGGCGCACGCTTCCGCTGCACGAGCTTCCGCCCAGCCTTTGCGCGGTGATTGGCGGCGAAGCGTTCCCGGTCGACCTGCTGCCGCGACTCACGGCAATTCGCGACATCATAAACGTTTACGGCCCCACCGAGACGACGATCTGGGCGACCGCCCATCGGGTCCGTACCGGCGATGCACGCGACGGAATAATGCCCGTCGGTCGCCCGCTACCCGGTTGCCTGACGTGGATCCTCGACCGCGAAGGCATTCCGGTTCCCCCCGGCTTTCCCGGCGAATTGCACATCGGCGGTTCGACGCTGGCAGACGGGTATCTCGGGGACGCGGACCTCACCGCCCAACGCTTCATTCCCTGCCCGTTTGCTGAAGGCCGCATGTACCGTACGGGCGACATCGCCCGCTGGCGGGAGGACGGGTTGATCGAGATACTCGGCCGCGCCGATAGTCAGCTCAAGATCAGTGGCCACCGCATCGAACCAGATGAAATCGAGCATGCGATCCGCCTGATCCCCGGAATCGAAGACGCCGCGGTGATCCTGCGCGACGAACATGAACGGTCGGTGCTGACCGCGTACATCGTCGTCGCGCCAGGCGTTGCGCCGCTCGACCGCGGGGTGCTGCGTCGGGCACTTGCGGACCGCCTGCCTGTCTGGATGCTGCCAGGAGCGTGCGTGAACCTCGGCAGGTTGCCGCGTAACGCCGCCGGAAAGCTGGATCGCGCCGCATTACGGAGCATCCCGCCGGCAGCGACGACGCGCGGCTCGCGGCCACCCGGCAACCCCGAGGAGGCGCTGTTGTGCAGCCTGTTTGCCCAGGTTTGCCAGGTTGCGCGGGTGGGCGCCGAAGACGACTTCTTCGAGCTCGGCGGCGATTCGCTCGGCGCGATGCTGCTCGTTACCGAGGCCCGTCAGCATGGGCGCGCGCTATCGCTCCCGCTGTTGTTCGAGCGTAGGACCCCGGCGGGGATCGCGGTCGCCTGGGCCACGGCCAATCAGTCGCGTGCCGCGGGCGCCGAAACGCCCCTGTTTCTCATTCCAGGGATGGGCGGCGATGCCCCAGCGCTTGCCAAACTGCGCCTCGCTTGCCGGGGCCGGATCGACATGGTGCTGGTCGAATATCCCGATTGGCCGGGGCTTGTTCCACCCGGCTACGACATGGCTCAGCTTGCGGAAGCCTTCGCGACGCGTATCGAGTCACTGGCGCCGTCGGGCGTGATCCGGCTTGTCGGCTACTCCCTCGGCGGGCTTGTCGCCTGGGAGATCGCACGCAAGCTGACCGACCGCGGACGCGAGATCGGCTTCCTGGGCCTGCTCGACTGCGCCACCGACCCGCCTGTGCTGCGAAGCGATCCACGCGCTGGCTGGTTGCAGGCAGCCTATTGGGATGCGTCCAAAGTTAGTGCCGCTTTTGGGACCGGTCGTTGCGCGGAAACATTCGGCTCGGTTGCCGCGGGGCGCCTGGTGCGACGAGCATCCCGGAGATACGCTCTGCATGGCCTGGCCATGCTCCGGCGCCTCCCGGTCCCCGTTCACCTGCGCTACTGGTTGCACCGCTATGTGAGTGAGGCGCTGCACGCGGATATAATCCGCCGATGGCATGCAAGTTGGGCGCGGACCACGGAGCGCCGCGATCTACCAGCCGTCCTGTTTCGCGCCGAGAGCCGCATCGGACTGCCCGACGATCTCGGATGGTTTGCCCATTGTCGCAACATCGGGGTTGTGGTCGTCGCCGGCGGACACGAATCGATGCTGGCGGACGATCGGTTGGGCACGCTGGCGGATGCCATCATGCGTGCCGTCGATGAGTCTGGCTCTGCAGCCATGTCGGGTCTTGCCGGAGGACCGGGCTAGAGCATGATCGCTTCGAGATGAAGCGCTCAGGCTCCAAAATTCATTGTTCGAGAGCGTGATTCACGCTTTCCGGCCGTCAGCCTCAAGCGAATTCGCTCTAAAGATCGATAATCCCTTCGCCGACAGGACCGCCATCGTGAACATCCTGTGGATCATGTGCGACCAGCTCCGGTTTGATTACCTGGGCTGCGCTGGACATCCTTTCCTGCACACGCCGAACATCGACGCGCTGGCGGCGCGCGGGGTCCGCTTCACCCGCGCCTATGTGCAATCGCCGGTCTGCGGGCCGGCGCGAATGAGCTTCTATACCGGCCGCTACATGCGCTCGCACGGCTCCAACTGGAACCAGTTCCCGCTGCGGGTCGGCGAGCCCACCTTGGGCGACCATCTGAATGCGATCGGGGTACGCAACGTGCTGGTCGGCAAGACCCACATGCGCGCCGACGAGGCGGGCATGGCGCGGCTCGGCATCGACCCGTCCGGCGATATCGGCGGGCGCCTCGCCCAGTGCGGGTTCGAACCCTATGAGCGCGATGACGGGCTGCATCCCGGAGCCGCCGGCGGCAACCCGAGCTATAACGACTATCTGCGCGCGCACGGGTTCGGCGGTGCCAATCCGTGGCACGACTGGGCCAATGCCGCGGCGGGTCCGAACGGCGAGATTCTCAGTGGCTGGCTTCTGGTCCACGCCGACAAGCCCGCCCGCGTGCCCGAGGAGCATTCCGAGACCCCCTACATGACCCGTCGCGCGATGGAATTCATCGATGAAGCGGCGCGTGACTGCCGGCCCTGGTGCCTGCATCTGTCGTATATCAAGCCGCACTGGCCCTGTATCGCGCCGGCGCCGTATCACGCGATGTACAGCCGCGACGCGATCATTCCGCCGATCCGCTCCGACGTGGAGCGTCAGGACCCACACCCGGTCTATGGTGCCTTCATGGCGATGCGCGCGTCGCGCAACTTTGCCCGCGACGCGGTGCGGGAGCGCGTGATCCCCACCTACATGGGCCTGATAAGACAGATCGACGATCAGTTGGGACGCCTGTTCCGGTTCCTCGACGAGCGCGACCTCACGCGCAGTACCATGATCGTCTTTACCTCCGACCACGGCGATTACCTCGGCGATCACTGGATGGGCGAAAAGGACCTGTTCCACGAGGTATCGGTTAAGATCCCGTTGATCATCGCGGACCCGTCGGCGGACGCCGATGCGACACGCGGCACGACGTGCGACGCGCTGGTGGAATCGATCGACCTGGCGCCGACCTTTCTCGATCGGTTCGGGGCCGCAGCTCCGGCGAACATCCTGGAGGGGCGTTCGCTTCTGCCGCTGCTCCGCGGCGACGTTCCGACGAACTGGCGGGAATGCGTGTTCTCGGAATACGACTACTCGATGCAGGAGGCGCGGCTGATGTTGCAGCAGCCGATCGCCGACTGCCGGCTGTTCATGGTGTTCGACGGACGCTGGAAATACATCCATGCCACCGGGTTCCGGCCGATGCTGTACGATTTGCACAGCGACCCGCAGGAATTTCATGATCTCGGCGCTGATCCCCGCTTCACGCCGGAGCGCGAGCGCCTGAAAACGGCGCTGCTGGACTGGGCGTTGCGGGACCACAACCGGATCACCACGCCGGATGAGCGGATCGCCCCGTATGCCGGCCGCGCGCAGCTTCGCAATGGAATCCTGATCGGCTATTGGGATGAGGCGGAAGTGGCGGCGGCCAGGGCCGGCCTCTAAGTATAGGGCTTCCGAACGTTGGTCGAAGCCATGCTGGCTTCAGCGGAGGATTTTTCCTAGACTGACGCCTCCATGACTCGGCGATGGCGGATCGCAAGATACACGGTGTGCTTAGCCACCGCATTGGTCCTGGTCGTGCCGGGCGATGCGCTGGCACGCTCTCATGCACCGCCCAGGACCCATGTCACGCGGGGGCCGGCGAAACCCGGGCATCGGCCTATCGTCGTGTTGGATCCCGGCCATGGCGGAATCGATCCCGGCTGCGTCAGCCCGGATGGGACGCAGGAAAAGCAGGTCGTCCTTGCAACGGCCCTGCAGGTCCGGCATCGGCTGCAGGCCACCCGGCATTTCCGGGTTGCGATGACGCGCGAGACCGACGTGTTCGTTCCCTTGAACCAACGCGTCGCGTTCGCCGAGGTGCGTCACGCCGCGCTGTTCGTCTCGTTGCACGCAAATTTCTCTCCGCACCGCAAGGCGCGCGGGGCTGCGATCTATCGATTCACCTATCGCGCATCCGATCGCGATTCGGCCCTGCTGGCATTACGGGAGAACGCCGCCGGTTTGCCCGGATCAGGTATCGACGGACTTTCACCGCGGGTCGCGCACATTCTTGCCAGCCTGATGCGCCGCGAAACCTATCTGCATTCCGCCATGCTGCAATCGTCCCTGCTGGAAGGCCTGGGCACTGGGACGACGCTGGTGCCCGACCCGGCTCGTCATGCGAGGTTCGTCGTACTCAAGGCGCCCGACGTTCCCAGCGTGCTGATCGAACTGGGCTTCCTGTCCAACCCGCAGGATACCCGCATGCTTCGCAGCGCATCCTACGAGAACCAGTTGGCCAAGGAAGTTGCTGATGGCATCGAGGCGTATTTCCAAAAGCTGGACGCCGCGCGCATCCCCGATTTGCGCGATAATCCTGCCGAGCCGACAGACGGCTGAGCGCCCCTCATGCTGACCCGCATGGCGTTTCCGCTCCGCATTCACGCTGTCATCGCGCGAAAGCGGGAATGACGGGGATGGGTCGCCCTCAATACGGGCCGGTATTAATATTTCATCAACCGGAGAAACTTTGATGGCGGCGATCATTCAGGCAACCATCGTCTTCGTCCTGTCGAACTTTCCGTTAACGTTTCTCGTTATCGGGCTGATTTTTTCGTTCATCACCATGGCACGGGCGCCGAAGCCGCTCACGTCGCGCAGCGTGGTCGAGAAGTTGCTGGCCTGGCATGTGTTCTGGGCGATCGGCGTCAGCTATCTGTATAATTTCGTGATGCATGGTTTCTTCGGCGTCATGTCGGCCCGCTTCATCGGCTGGCCCGACAGCCCGTTCCAGTTCGAGGTCGCGACGGCGAGTCTTGGCTTTGCGGTGGTTGGCTTCCTTGCCGCGTTCAGGAGTTTCGATCTGCGCCTGGCGGCGATCGTCGGCCCCGGCGTGTTTACGCTCGGAGCCGCGGCCGGCCACATCTACCAGATGGTTGTCGCGCACAACTTCGCGCCGGGGAATGCCGGCGTCATTTTTTACATGGACATCATTATTCCGCTGTTTGGCCTGCTGCTTCTGCTGCTGCAATATCGTCTGCGCGAGGGTGCCGGAAACGATCGAGCAAGCTTCACCACGGAGACGTGGAGGCACGGAGATTAATAGTCCGGCGCGTGGAGGGTGACCTGTTTCAGCGCGTGCGGGAATCCAGGCCAACTCCTGGAATTTCGTGGGCTCTCGCGTGGATGCCCGCCTTCGCGGGCATGACGGATCGGCGCGGGCTGGCACTACCGAATCCGTCCCGTCCCCGTCATTCCCGCGAAAGCGGGAACCCAGGCCAACTCCTGGAATTTCGTGGGCTCTGGCGTGGATGCCCGCCTTCGCGGGCATGACGGATCGGCGCGGGCAGGCACTACCGAACCCGTCCCGTCCCCGTCATTCCCGCGAAAGCGGGAATCCAGGCAAACTCCTGGAATTTCGCGGGCTCTGGCGTGGATGCCCGCCTTCGCGGGCATGACGGATCTGCGCGGGCAGGCATGACGGATATTCGGGCATGACGGATCGGCGCGGGCTGGCATGACGGATTGCGAGCATGACGGATCTACGCCGGCTCGGATGACGATGCGACTGCGGGGCCCGATAACAGGGCCAAGACGGTAAGGATCAGCTTCGCGCGGTGGACTTGTTCAGCGCCACGGCGGCGCGAAGCAAGGTCTTCAACGCCTGCTCGTCTATCTTCTCGCCCGCGTGGAAATCGATGGCTCGCCTGGTGTTCCCGTCAAGGCTGGAATTGAACAGCCCCGATGGGTCCTTCAGAGCCGCCCCCTTGGCGAAGGTCATCTTCACGACGTTCTTGTAGGTCTCACCGGTACAGATCATGCCGTCGTGGTACCACACCGGGACCCCTCTCCATTTCCACTCCTCGACTACCTCTGGATCGGCTTCCTTGATCAGGTTGCGGAGCCGGCTGAGCAGTTCGCCCCGCCAGTCGCCTAGCTCCGCGATCCGCGCGTCGATCAGTTCGGAAGGAGACCCGCTGTTGGTCATGCCGGCTCCATCCGACCCACCACCTGCTCGAGCGCACCAACGAACCGCGCCCACCCGTGTTTCGCGCCCTGGTAGGCCTGCTGCTGATCCGGCCGGAAGCCCGACTGCTCCATCCGCAGATGGGTCCCGGTGCCGGTCGGGGTCAGCGTCCAGGTGACGACACTCTCAAGACCATAGGCCGCCCACGTGTAAGCCAGCGTCCGGTTCGGCTCGACTGCCGTTACCTCGCAGTCAACCGCGCCCCAGTCGGCACTAAGTTTGAATCGCTGGCCCACCACAGGCCTGAAGTCGTTCTTCATCAGCCACTCCTCGATCAGGTGTGGTTGCGTGAGCGCGCGCCAGATCTTTTCCGGCGAATGAGGCATCTCACGTTCGACAACGACGGAGCGCGTTTCGGCCGATGTTTCGTTCATTGGTCCATCCTTTTCAGCAAGTCTTCCAGATCATCGAACCGGCTGCGCCAGAACCCGGCCATCTGACTTGTCCAGTCGATCAGGGGAGAAAGCGCGCCGGGCCGCGCGCTGTAATGGGTGTTTCGTCCTTCATGGCGGTCACGTACCAGGCCGGCCTGCTTCAACACGCCGAGATGCTTTGAGACGGCCGGCTGCGAGACCCCGGCCCGAGCCGTCAGCGCCCTGACCGTCTGCTCCCCGTCGCGGCACAATCGCTCGAAGATGGCCCGCCGGGTCGGATCGGCGAGCGTTCTGAACAGCATGTCTTGGGCGTTCGGCATCGGGAGATGCATAACTCGTTGGCTATTGATGCGACCGATAACCGAGGGGCTATGGGCGCGTCAAGCCCGGAGAGGTGAGGGTCATCCAATTGTTGCTCATCTTGCGGGCAATCGGGGCGGGCATGAGCTCATGAAGACAAGCAAGATTCACCACGGAGGCACGGAGGCACGGAGATTAATTCATTCTGTGTGCGGTTTGATCGCATTCTCCCCGCCTCCGCGTCTCCGTGGTGGAATTCCTTCCCTCCCATCATGGTTGAACGGCCGCGCTTTTCCCCAGCTTCCACCGGGTTATCATCCACCCAATAGCGCCGGGAGGAATCGCGTCCATGCCAGCCGACCAGGAATTCGACTTCATCATCGTCGGCGCGGGTTCGGCCGGCTGCGTGCTGGCGAACCGGCTTTCGGCCGATCCGCAGAACCGTGTCCTGCTGCTCGAAGCTGGCGGCAAGGATTCCAACCTGTGGATCCACATTCCGGCCGGCTTCTTCCGCAACATCTTTCACCCGAAAATCACCTGGCAGTGGCAGACCGAGCCGGTGCCCCAGCTTCACAACCGCAGCGTCCCCTGGCCGCGCGGCAAGGTGCTGGGGGGGTCCAGCTCGATCAACGGGCTGATCTATATCCGCGGCCAGAAGCAGGATTTCGATTTGTGGCGCCAGCTTGGCTGCACCGGCTGGTCCTATGACGACGTGCTGCCCTATTTCATCAAGGCCGAGGACCAGGAACGCGGCGCCAACGAGTACCACGGCAAAGGCGGCCCGCTGGCGGTTTCCGACCTGCGCTCGAAGCACGAGCTGAACGACGCGTTCGTCGCCGGCTCGCAGGAGGCGGGGTATCCGTACAATCCGGATTTCAACGGCGCCGAGCAGGAAGGCGTCGGGCCGCTGCAGATCACCGTGCGTGGCCTGCGCCGGTGCAGCGCCGCCCGCGGCTATCTGCGTCCGGCGATGCGGCGCCCGAATTTGAAGGTGGAAACCCACGCGCTGGCGCATCGGGTGATGTTCGAAGGCAAACGCGCCGTCGGGGTGGAGTTCTCTCAGCACGGTGGCATCCGGCGGGTTCGCGCGCGCCGCGAGGTGATCCTGTCCGGCGGCTCGATCAACTCGCCGCAGCTTCTGCAACTGTCCGGCGTCGGGCCGGGAGAGCTGCTGCAATCGCACGGGATCGAGGTGGTGCACGAACTGCCCGGAGTGGGCGAGAACCTGCAGGACCATATCGGCGGCCGGGTCATGTACAAGGCCCGCAACCGCAACACCTACAACGAGATTTCCCGCGCCTGGCACCTGAAGGCGCATGCCGGCATCCAATACCTGCTCGCCCGTGGTGGCCCGCTGATGACCGGCGCCGGGCCGATCGGCCTGTTCGTGAAGACCCGCCCGGAACTCGAATCCCCCGACATCCAGTACCAGTTCCTGGCCGGCAGCTTCGACAAGGCCGGCGAGCCGATGCACGCGTGGCCCGGCTGCATGGCCGTAACGATCCCGTGTCGCCCGGAAAGCCGCGGCTGGCTTCGCATCCGCTCAGCGAATCCGATGGACCCGCCGGCGATGCAGCCGAATTATCTGGCCACCCAGGGCGACCGCGACACCATCGTTGCCGGCATGCGCGTGCTACGCCGCGTGTTCCAGACCAAGGCGATGCAGAAGCTGGTCACCGAGGAGTTCATGCCTGGCCCCGATGTGCAGACCGACGAACAATGGGTGGACCATGTCCGCAACACCGGCGGCACAACCTATCACCAGACCAGCTCCTGCACGATGGGGACGCAGCCGATGACGGTGGTCGACCCGACCCTGAAAGTGCATGGCGTGGAGCGGCTGCGCGTGATCGATGCCTCCGTGATGCCGACGGTGATCTCCGGCAACACCAATGCCGCTACCATCATGATCGCCGAAAAGGGCGCGGAGATGATCCTGCGGAACGCATGACGCCCGGCGGTTCCCTGTTGCAAAACTGCACATGGGCCGGTCTGGAAATTTGCGTGAGGCCACGCGTCGGAACCCCGATTGGCGCGTTCCGACATGGACCCCGCGAGGTTCGCGGAGGCAACACGCGAAAGGATCGGTTGCTATGTGGAAGACTCTGCGCGTTTTGGGCTTCGCCTCGGCGATGGCGACAGGCGTCGCCGGATTGGCTCTGGCGGCCGGCACGGGTGCTGGCGGGGGGGCGGGAGCCGGCGGCGCCGGCGCCGGCTTGTCGAGTGGCGGCATGTCGGGCGGCGGGGCGGCCGGAAACAGCTTCAGCGCTCCGTCCGTCGGCAGTTCCAGCGGCGGCTACGCCACCAACGCGCCCAGCACCGGCACCACGGCGCCCGGCGTGAACAGCAACGGCACCTCGGCTGACACCTCGGTCGGGGCCGCGAACGGCACGTCGGTGGCCGGCCTCTCCAGCACCACCGGCTCGACGGGCGCGGCGAATGGCGGCGTCGGCGGGACCAGTGGCGGGATGACCGGCACGACCGGCGGCATGGCGGGCGGGACTGGCGGCTCCGCGGCTGGCACGGGTGCTGGTGGCACCGGGGCAGGCGCGGGCGGGGCAGGTGCCGCCAAATAGCAGGAGGCACTCGGCGGACCAGGGACCACGCGGCCCCTGGTCCGGTCCTGCCCGTCGTGGCATGCAATGGGCCGCTTCAGGAGGAAACGGCCGATGAGCACATCAATCGAGCTTGCCCCGGACACGCTGGAACGGCTGCGGCACGTCAGCACTGATACGATCACCGGGCTGCTGATGAAGATCGGCGGCATGCGGACGCGGGCCATTCGCAGCGTCCACCCGCTCAATCCGGACCGCTGCCGCTTTATCGGCCCAGCTTTCACGGTCCGCTACGTTCCCATCCGCGAGGACTTCACCGACCGCGCCAGCCCGGTCAGCCCGGGCAGCCGGCTGCATGGAAAGCTGGATCAGATCCCCGCCGGCAGCGTGGTGATGCTGGACATGGGCGGCGACGAGACCTCTGGTGCGATCGGTGACGTGATCGCCGCGCGGTTCGTGGCGCTTGGCGTGGCTGGCGTGGTGGCCGATGGCGGCATGCGCGACGTCAGTGTGATTGCCGGCATGAAGCTGCCGGTCTGGTGCAAGGCCGCCGCTCCGCCGCCCAGTCCGCGCTCATTGCTGGCGGTCGGCACGCAGGAGACCATCGGCTG
>DATDIC010000079.1:0-7480 GCA_036521275.1 Acetobacteraceae bacterium | reverse complement strand
AGCCGTGGCATTAGGCTCGCTTCCCTGGCGGCGGATAAGGACCGCCGCCCATCCCACCCAGGACGAGATGCTGGCCCTGCTGCAATGACCGAGCCGCCTGCCCCGACTCCCCCCGAGCCGCAATCCGAAACCCCGCCCGAGGCGGTCGAGGAGCTGCCGCTCCCGCCGCCCACGCCATCCCCACGGCGAAACCTCGTGCCGTGGGTGTATGCGCTCGGGTTTGTCGTGCTGGCGATGGCCTTGCTGTGGATGTGGCGGAACCCGAACCCGGAGCAGGTGGTACGGCCGCAGCGGGTGCAGGGTGTCGAGGAGCAGATACGAGAGCTGACCGATCGCTTAAATCAAATGCCAGAGCCCAAGGCGGCGGCGACCCCGGATCTGCGGCCGTTGGAGCAGCGGGTCGCGGCGTTGGAGGCCCGACCACCGGTGCAAGCGCCCAATCTGCAGCCGATCGAGCAGCAGATCACGGCTTTGAAGGCGCAGCTTGCGGCACGACCCGCTTCTGGGGCGGCAGCACCCGATCTCAGCCCGATCGAAGCGCGGCTGGCGGCGCTCGATAAGCAGGTGCGGGAGCTGACCCCGCTCGGTCAGCAGATGGCCGCCTTGCAGTCCGATCTTGGCGGGCGGGTAACGCAGCTTGCCGCCGACGAGGCCAACATGGCCAAGCAGGTGCAGGAGCTGCACGCGGCCGTGGCGTCGCAGGACAGCGGGTTGGCAGGCCGGCTGGCGGGGTTGCAGCGGCAGGCGGACACAGCCGTCGCCGCAGCGTCCAAGGCTGCCCGGCTGGCCCGCGTGCAGACGGCGCGGGCGGCACTGGCGGCGGGCGAGCCGCTCGGGTCGGTTCCGGATGCGCCACCGGAGCTGGCGCGTTTCGCGGACGCGCGGCCACCGACCGAGGCGGCGCTGCGGCTGGCGTTCCCGTCAGCCGCCGACGCCGCGCTGGCGGCCAGCCGGCCGGACACCCAGGGCAAGCCGTTCGGGGAACGGCTGTGGCAGCGGGCCCAGGGATTGGTCACGGTTCGCGAGGGTGATCGGGTGATCGTCGGCGACCCATCGGCTGGCATTCTCGCCGATGCCCGCACCCATCTGGAGGCCGGCGACCTGGCCGGTGCAGTCGCCGCCGTTTCCACCCTGACCGGGTCGGCGGCGCAGGCGATGGCGACGTGGCTCGCGCAGGCGAAATCCGTGCTTGCGGCGCGAACCGCCCTCGATCAGATGGCTGCCGGCGCCTGATGCGCCGGGTCCTGGTCACCCTGATCGTCGCGGCGATTGTCGTCGCCGTGGCGTGGTTCCTTGCCGAACTGCCGGGAACGGTGACGGCACGCGTGGGCGACACGACGTTCAGCGCCGCCACGTCGGTGGTGGCGGTCGGGCTCCTGGCGGTATTCTTCTTGGTCTACCTGCTGTTGCTCGCCGTGGGCCTGCTGATCGGATTGCCGCGGCGGATAGGGGCGCGGCGGGCGGCCAACCGCCGCCGTACCGGCGACGGCGCGACGACTCGTGCGCTGGTGGCGCTGGCCGCCGGCGACACGGCAGACGCGCGCCGGGAAGCGGCACGGGCGCGCCGGCTGCTGGGAGACACGCCGCAGACACTGCTGCTGGCCGCCGAGGCGGGGCGGCTGGCCGGCCGGATGGATGAAGCGGACGCGGCGTGGCGGCAACTGACCGCCCGACCGGAGGCTGCGTTCCTCGGTTATCGCGGGTTGCTGCGGCAGGCGATGGAGCGTGAGGATTGGGTCGAAGCCGCCTCGCTGGCCCGGCAGGCGGAGGCGGCGCATCCGGGCGCGATCTGGCTGCGGGAGGAACGCGCGCGCCTTGCCGTGCGGACGGCCCACTGGTCGGACGCCCTGGCGCTGGCGAATGCCGACGCACCGAAAGCGGCGCTGGCGACTGCGGCGGCTAATGCGGAGCTGGACCCGGCGGCGGGGCTGCGGCTGGCACGACAGGCCTGGAAGGAAGACCCGGCGCTGGCGCCGGCGGCGCTGGCCTATGCCCGGCGATTGCGCGAAGCGGGGCGGGAAGGCCGGGCTCAGGGCGTCATACGGCAGAGCTGGGCAGTGGCGCCGCACCCCGATCTGGCCGCTTTCGCGCTCGCCCCGGTGCAAGACAAGCTGGCGCGCGTGCAGGCGGCGCAGCGGCTGACGAAATCCAATCCGGACCATCCCGAAAGCCGGCTGCTGCTGGCCGCCACGGCGCTGGACGCCGGGCTGCTGGGGGAAGCGCGGCGCCACCTGGATACCGCGCGCGAAAGCGGCGTGAACCAAAGACGGTTATGGATGCTGCTCGCGCGTGTCGAGGAGGAGGAGCACGGCGATACGGAGGCCGGGCGGCTGGCGCAGCGCGACGCATTGCGGCGGGCGGCTTCGGCGGGGCCGGATCCGGGCTGGTATTGCGGTGCTTGTCATACCCCGCAGCAGGAATGGGCCGCGAGCTGCCCGAATTGCGGCGCCACCGCTTCCTTGCGGTGGGGCCTGGTGTCCACGCCGATTGCCGGACCGCTGCTGGCAGGTGAGCCCCGGCTACCCGAACCGGCTCTGCGAGGGGAATAAATATAATCCAGCAACTCGAAGGGCCGACTGGCAGGCGTGGCGGCTGCGCGCGCGAAATCAATAAGACCGGACCGCTGTGAGGGTGGCCCATCTCATTCCCGCGCAAAGCAGGAATCCAGGTAAACCCGCGGAATTTCGTGTGCTCTCGCCTGGATGCCCGCTTTCGCGCGCTTTCGCGGGCATGACGGATCGGTCCGGTAGGGCTCGCGTGCCTCGCCACTAGCCGGATGACGTTGCCACGCGTGCAGATGCCGCGATTCAAGCGGTGCTGGAGCGGGTCAGTTGGACCCAGCCGGCCAGAAGCGTGGAAGACTGGGAGCCGAATCCATCCGTCAGAATCTGCGCGGAGCGAATGCGGTCCGCGCGGAAATGTCGGTAATCGTCGCGCAGCTCGCACCAGGCGCAGATCAGTGTTGCATCGACGTAATACTCCATCGCGACCGGCCGGATGGTGCGCTGACTCGAGGCGCCGTTGCCGTCCACATACTCGATCGACATTTTGCGCGCTTCGCGGATGGCTGCGCGGATCTCCGACAGGTCCACTCCGGTCGGCGCCGGCGCACCGCGCAACGATACATGGAACGGAGCGGCGAGGCGTTGGCGCAGCGTGTCCGGCATTACCGCAGCGAGCTTGGTCAGCACGTTGCGCGCCGCCATTGCCAGGCCCGGATCGCCAATACGCGGCAGCAGGTGGACGGCCACCGCGATCGCCTCCACCTCCTCCTCGGTGAACATCAGCGGCGGCAGTTCGTAGCCCCGCCGCAGCACATAACCGATGCCGGCGGCGCCTTCGATCGGCACGCGGCGGGCCTGCAAGGTGGCGATGTCGCGGTACACGGTGCGCGACGTGACTTCCAGCTCGGTGGCGATAGCCGCAGCAGTCAGCGGAGTGCGCGCGAGCCGCAGCACCTGGATGATGTCGAACAGCCGGTCCGCACGGCGCATTTGATCGGCCCCTCCGATCACTCCTGACACAACGCTGTCAGGAGGGGGACTCTATCTATAGCGCCATCGCTCATGAAGGAGCTGACAATGCAAACACTACGCTTCACCCTGGTTTCGGATAGCACGGCGCGGACGGTGCCCTGGGCACCAGATGCGCCAGCCGGCCAGCCGGCGCCACAGCCGGCTCGAGCCGGGCTGATTTCATTGGCGCAGACGGCGTGGCGCCGTTACCGTTCACGGACATTGCTGGCGCAGCTCGACGACTACATGCTCAAGGACATCGGTGTGACACGTGCGGAAGCCCACCTTGAGGCCAGCAAGCCGTTCTGGACCCCGTGATGGCTGGAAACGACCGGCGCGGCACCGGCATCGTGTTGATGGCGGCGTCCGCGCTGGCGTACAGCACGGCGGGGTATTTCACCCGGCTGATCCCGCTGGACGTGTGGACCATCCTGTTCTGGCGCGGGCTGTTCGCCGGCGGCTTCATCGCGGCGGTGTTCCTGTGGCAGGAGCGCCGGCGCGCGGCCGGCAGCGTGCGGGCGATCGGCTGGCCCGGGCTGGTCGCCACCGCCTGCTCGGCGCTAGCGACGATCATGTTCATCCATGCGTTCCGGATGACCTCGGTCGCCGAGGTGGTGATCATCTTCGCGGCGGCTCCGTTCGTCACGGCGGCGATCGATCGTGTGTGGTTCGGGCTCCGTGAAGGCCGGGCAACGCTGATTGCCAGCGGAACTGCCGTGGCTGGTGTGACGGTCATGATGGGCGGCGCCGGATTTCAGGGCCACCTTGCCGGCGATTTCCTGGCGTTCGGGATGACGCTGCTGATGTCACTGATGATGGTGATCATCCGCCACCACCGGGACACGCCGATGCTGCCGGCCGCATCCGCCTCGGCGTTCCTGTGCGCGGTGCTGGCGCTGCCGTTCGCCGCGCCGCTGTCGGTGAGCGGGGGGAACGTCGTTGATCTGGCATTGTTCGGAGTGACCCAGTTCGGCCTGGGGTTGCTGTTGCTGACACTGGGTACGCGGCTGGTGTCGGCGACCGAATCGGCGCTGATCAACACGCTGGAAGTGCCGTTTGCTGCGTTCTGGGTGTGGCTGGCCTTCGCGGAGGTGCCGTCCTGGACCACGTTTGTCGGCGGGGCAGTGGTGATCGCGGCGGTGGTGGGTCAGATCCTGATCGGAGCAACCGCGCGTCCGGCGGCAACCAGCTCACCAGGCTAGGACTGCCGTTCCGCCTGCGCGGCTTTAGCAACGGCAGGCCCCAGAATCGCGCGAGAGTGCGGCACGAGCCGTCCTTCATCGCAGCATCGTAATCGGTGGTCGCGGCCGGCGTGGTCCGCATCCCTGGATCATTCCACGTCTGATATTCCCGTCTTCCTGCGGACTCCGGGTATCGTATTGATTAGCGCGCCGCCGCCCGCCAACCCGACGCGAGGCGGATGTCCCGGCATGCTTGACGGATCGGATGGCGCGATGTTCGATCCATGAGACGTTGGGAGGACGAGGCGGCATGCCAGACAAATCGTTGAAGCCACTGACTGTGGCGTTTGTTACGGCTGTGTTCGTCCTGCTGGCGGTAGGTCCAGCGCGAAGCCAGGCGCAGACCACGATCCGCGTCTGGACGCCGTGGCCGAGCTATACCGATATCTTCGCGAAGCTCACGGCCGCGTTTCACAAGCTGCATCCGGACATCACGGCGGAGGTCACGTCGATGCCGGAATCCGAGTACCGTGCGGCGGTGAAATCGGCGCTGGCGGCGAATGCGGGCCCGGACATCATCACCGCCGTGCCGGGGCGCACGGGGATGAATTTCTTTGCCGATGCAGGTGCGATCATCGATCTGACCCCGTATTATCAGCAGCATCACTGGGCCGATAATTACCCGCAATGGATCACGCAGAATCTGACTTACACAACCAAGTCGGGTCACAAAGGGATGTGGGTGGTACCCACCCATGTCGCCAGCACGTTCCTGTTCTATGACCCGACCTTGTTGGAGAGCCATCATCTCGATGTGCCGAAGACGCTCGACCAGTTCCTGAGTTACTGCAAGGCGGCGAATGCGGCCGGGTTGATCCCCCTGGCGTTCGGTGATGGCGGCGGCGGGTGGATGGGGGTGGAATATATCAGCTATCTGCTGAACCAGACGGCGGGGGATGCCGGCGTGACGGCGCTCGTCAATGGCAAGTCGTCCTGGACCGCGCCGGAGGTTGTAAAGAGCGCCGAGGTATTTGCGCAGTTGCGCGATGCGAAATGTTTTCAGCCGGGCGTGGTTTCCACTACGGCTCCGACCGCGCTGGCGCTGTGGATCGGCGGCAAGGCGGGAATGCTGTATGCGGGCGACTGGTCGTTTGCGGATGTGCAGCGCCAGAACCCGGCGCTGTATGCGCGGATGAAGCTGATCATCGGCCAGCAGATCAATCCGGACGTGCCGATGAAGCCGGCGTCTGCGCTGGGGGATTCTCTGGCGATCACGTCATTTTCCAAGGCACGTGATGCGGCGGTCGCGTGGCTGGATTTCATGACCAGCGAGCCTGGGCAGTTGATCTGGCTGAACGATGCGAAGCGGATCGTGGCGCGGACGGCAATGAACACGGAAGCGAACGGCGCGTCGGCGGTGCAGGAGGAAGATGTCGCGCTGATGAAGGCGGGGACCGCCGTCGATCTGGACTATCCGTTGTGGCCGCAGACCTACAGCGCGCTGGAAAAGGCCTTGCAGGACGTGCTCAACGGCTCGCAGACGCCCGCCGCAGCGATGGCCGACGTTCAGGCCGTCGATAAGCAGATGTGGCAGCAGGCGGGGCAGTAACGCCGCTGATGACGGATGCGCAGGAGTGACGGGGCGGCGCGGCAGGGCGCTGCACACTTGGCGCGTACTTTACGGGACGGCTGAAAGCTACAGTTTCCTGTTGCCGGGGTTTCTGCTGTACGGCGTGTTCCTGCTGTATCCGGTAGTCGAGACGTTCATCATCAGCGGGACGGACTGGGACGGGAACTCGCCGGGCCTGCACTTCATCGGGCTGGGCAATTACGTCGGAATATTGCGCGATCCGTTCGTGCTGCGATGCCTGATCAACGTACTCGTCTGGCTGGCGGTGAATGTCACGGTCGCACCGCTGATCGGCTTGGCGGCTGCGGCCATCGTGAACCAGAAGGGGATCATCGGGGCCTATGCATTCCGGACTTGCCTGTTCATGCCGGCGACCGTCTCGGCAGTGGTGATCGGGTTTACCTGGCAGTGGATCTATAACCCGATCTACGGGATCCTGGATGCGGCGCTGAAACTTGTCGGGCTGAGCAATTACGCAGTGGACTGGCTGGGCTCACCGGGCACCGCGTTGGTGGCGGTGGCGGTGGCCAATAGCTGGCAGAACTCGGCGCTGTTCTTCATCTTCTATCTTGCCGGGCTGCAGCAGATCGCGCCGGAGCTGCACGAGGCCGCGACGGTGGAAGGTGCCACGGGCTGGCAGGCATTCCGCCATATCACGCTGCCGCTGCTGCGCCCGACGACCACCACCGTGGTGGCGCTGGCGATCATCTGGTCGCTGCGGCAGTTCGACCTGGTGTGGACGATGACGCAGGGCGGACCGGGCAACGCGACGGAAACGCTGGGGACGTACATCTACCGCAGCGCGTTCCTGTTCGACCGCATGGGGTATTCGTCGGCCTTGTCGGTGGTGCTGCTGATGCTAACGGCGCTGGTCACGGTCGGGTTCATGGCATGGCGCGAGCGCTGAGGCGGCTGGCTGCACATGTATTGCTGGTCGTGTTCGCGGCCGGCGCGGTGCTGCCGTTGCTCTGGCTGCTGATCGGATCGCTGAAGACCAATATCGACATTTTGACGGCTTCGGCGTTTTCGCTGCCGGTGGCGCCGCAATGGGTGAATTACCTGCACGCCTGGACCCTGGGCGGGTTCCACCAATATTTCAGGAACAGCGCGATCGTCGCGGTGGTTTCGGATGCACTCGTGCTGTGCCTGGCGGC
>DATDIC010000078.1:0-11656 GCA_036521275.1 Acetobacteraceae bacterium | reverse complement strand
AGCCCGAAAACCGCCTCATTGCCGATCCGCCTGCCCGGATCCACCGGATCAGGCACACCGCCGCTCGGCATGAACACGTACTGGAAGTCCGGCTGAACCTGCCACCAGGGCGCGATCTGGTACTGGTATGTAACCTCGATGAAAGTCTCGCTGCCGCGCACCGGGTAAGCCGTGCCGGTGAAAAATCCCGTATCGCCGTCCAGCCCGCTGGCAACACCGCTCACCTTGGCCACACCGAACCCGACGCCAAACGAATCGCTGTCGCGCCCAGGCAAAGGATCCTTCAGGTTCAGCCCGGCATCCACGCTGAACGAGACCAGGTTGCGGTCTGCCGGCGCCCCCATCAGCCGCGCAAACACTCCCAGCGACCGAGGCCCCTGCGCATCCGGTTGCCACACCGCCTGATCGGCCACCGCATAGAAGCTGAAATTGCCCCGATGCATCCGCGCCACCCCATTGCTGGCGGGATTCGCGAGTGACAAGCCGGCGCTATCGAACCGCTGATCCGGAAACAGCGCCGTATCGTACCAGAACCCCAGCTTGTACGTCCCCGGCAGCCCCGAAGGCTGATTGGCGGACGTCATCTGCCCAACCGCCGGCTGATTGAGCGCGTACTGGATCTCGCCGATGATCAGCGCCCCGGTCCGCAGGTTGAAATTGCCACCCCAGCGCGTGCTTCCGCGCAACTGCGAATCGTCGTCGAACGGACCGCCCGGCGGATTGTCCTGAAACACACCACCCAACACCGTCACCGCATTGGTCGGGTGATCCCGTAAACGCACACCGAGCGACGAAAGCGGATAAGCCGGCCCGCCAGCGTAGAGATCAGCCGAGGGTACCATCGGCCACCCCATCACCGTATTCAAAAACAGGCTGGAATACGTACTGACCATGAATTCCTGATCGACGCTCTGCTGTCCCAGCTTCACGTCCGCGCGCCCATCGAGAAACGCCTGCTGATACCAGACCTCCCACAACCGCACGGTCGGCGACGCCGCGATGCCGCTGGCCGTCTGCAGATTATCCAGATAGCCCTGGCTGAAATTGGGCCCGTAGATCCACAGCACGCTGGCATTGAACGTGCCGCCCTCCCAGCCGAATGCCTTCTGCGTGTCGAGCTGTACATCCAGCGTCGTCAGCCCATCACCCGAGGCGCCGCGCTTCACCCCGCCGCTCACGTTGCCGAGTATCTCGTCGCTGGTCTGCAGGCTGAGACTGATCCCGAATTTGCCGAGCGCCGACCGCAGCCCACCGAGATCCCCAAACAGATTGTTCCGCGTCCACAGGTTGGTCATGAACCCTGGCTCGCTCTGCGTGCTGGCCGGCGGAGCGCCGGGATTGGCCGCCGGCACGGGCGCCTGCGCCCGGCTCGCCTGCGGCATTGCCGCAACCAGCAATACCGCCACGCCAGCCCCGAGCGTACCTGGTCCATTGCCGCCGGTGGCCATGCTGGGCTCCTCGTTTGCCGGCCAAGCTTGGCCACGGATGCAAATGCGAATAACTCGCATTATCATGCCCGTCAAGCATTCTCCCACCCGCCCTCCGACGTGGGTCAGGCCTGCCCTGAAGGCAGACCCATCCCCGTTCCCCGTCCTCCCCGCTCCCCGTCAGCCCCATTCCCCGTCAGCCCCGCTCCCGGTCATTCCCGCGAAAGCGGGAATCCAACGCCTGCCCATGCAACCGCAACCTCGGAGCGGATAACCGCCTGCCCGGCCCCGTCCCCGACTGGTTTCAGACGTTCCCGACCACCAATGTTCCCGAATTCCCGCCGCCCCCGCACAATCAGCCGCGAGATCAGTTCCCCTCGTGCCTCACGACGCGGCACATCAGTAACTGCCGCGGCGACACGAGCCCCATTCGCAACGCCGGACCGACAGTTGCGCCCTGCGGCAACCTCCCTCGATCCCCGCATTCTCGCCGGCGAACGACCAGCCACCACCCATGCGGCGATAACCCGCCGCTACCTCCACTCACGATCGCGGCCATCGCGCAGCCATTTCGGGCAGCACCTCGGAAATCAAACGTTTCGTCTGCCCCAATACCTCGTGATCGCCTCTCGCCACCGGCCGCAGGATGAACTTCGACACGCCCGCATCCACATAAGCCCTGATACGATCCAGTATCGTCCGCGCATCCCCGATCGCGAAATAACCCAGCGGATCGCGGCCGGTCCGCGCCCGATAAGCATCGAACGCCGCCGCCATCCCAGCATCGTCCGCGCTGCCGAAGCGGAACGGAATCCCCGCCCCGTAATGGTCCTCATCGATGCTGCGCCCACTCTCCACCAGCGCCTGTTTGATCGCCGCGATCGCCGCCCCCGCCTGCTCCGGCGTCTCCGGCCCAGCCTGCCAGCCGGTGCCGAATCGCGCCGTCCGCCGGATCGCCGCCGCGGAAGAACCGCCAATCCACATCGGCAGCTCCCGCTGCACCGGACGCGGCAGAATGGACACACCCGACAGCCGGAAGTGCCGGCCCTCATGATCCACCCGCGCTTCCGTCCACAGCCGATGGATCACCGTCAGCGCCTCATCGGTCCGCGACCCGCGCGTGCGCGTATCGACGTGCAGCGCCGCCCACTCCGGCGCCACCGGGCTGCCGATGCCAAACCCCGGCAGCAGCCGCCCCTCCGACAGCACATCCACCGTGGCGCATTGCTTCGCCACCAGCACCGGATCGCGCAGCGCCAGCGACAGCACATTGACGCCAAGCTTGATCCGCCGCGTCCGCCCAGCCATCGCCGCCAGCGCCGTCATGCTTTCCAGTATCGGCGTACGGCTGACGATACGGTCGGTCTGCCAGAGCGAATCCACCCCTTCCGCCTCGCATAGATCGACAAAACGCCAGAGCCCCGCCGCGCCGTCGAACGGGAACTCCGCCAGGCCGATCCCGGCGGCGATGCTGCGTGCCATGCAATTCTCCTGCGCCACTTTGAACCTATCCGAGGCCCCCACGGGTTGCGAGCAAGCCGCCATGCCGTCAGGATCGACCCTCAAGCAAAACCCACAAGGAACGTCCGTCTTTTGATTCAAATCGGTCTCGGCCGGCTCGTCACCGGCCGCAGGTGGACGTTCGGCACCGCGGATTTCTGGCGCCTGTGGTATGCCGGCATGATCGCCTTCGTGGTCCGCTGGGTGGAGACGTTGGCCGTCGCCATATTCGTGTTCCAGCACACGGGCTCACCTTTTGCGGTCGCTCTGGTCACCATGCTGCGGCTGTTGCCGATGGGTCTGTTCGGCGCCTTCCTCGGCGCCGCCGCCGAGCGAATGGAACGGCGAACCGTCCTGCTCGGAATGATCCTGATGCTGCTGGTCACCGACGTCGCACTTGCGGCGCTTGCCATTTCCGGACGGCTGGCCGTCTGGCATGTGGCGGTTGGATCCTTCGCGAACGGCATCGCCTGGGCCGCCGACAACCCGGTGCGGCGGGCAGCGATGGGCGAAGTGATCGGCAGCGAGCGCATGGGCGCCGCCATGTCGATCGACATAGCGGCAAACAACGGCAGCCGTATGCTGGGTCCCGCCATCGGCGGCCTGCTGCTGGCGACCAGTGGCATCCAGGGCGTCTTCATCGTCGGCGTCGTGCTCTATGCCACATCGTTCATCGCCGCCCTCGGCCTGCGCTACCGGAACCGGCGATTTTCGCCGGTACACGTCCCCGTGCTGAGCGGCATCGCCGAGGGACTGCATCTCGCCGCGCAGGACAAGCGCCTGCTCGGCACGCTGGTCGTTACAATCATCTACAACCTGTTTGCCTGGCCGTTCACCAGCATGGTGCCGGTGATCGCGCAGCAGCATCTCGAGCTCGGACCGGCCAGCACCGGCGTGCTCGCCAGCATGGATGGGCTGGGCGCCCTGCTGGGCGCCGTGGTGGTCGCGGTGCTCGTGCGCCCCCGCCACTACGGACGGGTCTATCTGGGCGGGATCATCATCTACGCCGCGATGCTGACCGCCTTCGCATTGATGCCCTCACCCTTGCCGGCCGGCGCCGCCCTGTTCCTGGAAGGCTTCGGCGGATCGGGCTACAGCATCACCCAGACCACGCTGATCTATCTCTACGCGCCACCGGACATGCGCAGCCGCATGCTGGGGCTGCTGTCGGTGTGCATCGGCGTCGGCCCGATCGGTTTCCTGCATCTCGGGCTGCTGGCCAACGCGATCGGCGCGCAATGGGCCACCGTGGTGACCGGCATCGAGACGCTGCTGGCCCTGGCGCTCACCCGCCCCTTGTGGCGAGCGCTCTGAAACGCCGCCCGCGCACCATATGTCATATCAGCCCCGAAACCGGGGCATCACCTGCTCGCAGACCAGCCGAAGCGCGGTCTGCACCTGCGCGTGCGCAATGCGGCCACCCGGGTTCAGCTCCATCAGCACGCCGTCCAGTTCCAGTTCGCCAACGATATCACGCAGCCGAGCCGATACGGTTTCAGGTGAACCGATCAGCACCATGCCGCGGCGGGCTTCCTCAAACGTCATGCTCCCCAGCCGTTCCGCCTGCGCGCGGCGGATCTCGCCGGTACTCCCGCCCACCCGGGAAGCCGAGTCCGACAGCAGCGCCGCCTGCGCATGATAGTAATGCAGCAGGCTCGGCTCCGCGTCGGCGCGGGCGCGCGCATCGGTCGCCGCGACGTAGCCTGGGAACCGGAGGAACACCTGGCCCCGACCGGGATGCCCGGCCGCCTGCCATGCCTCGCGATAGGCACGGATCAACGGCGCCACATGGGCCGCCGGCTCATGGCGGATCGCCACGAACACCGGCGCTCCCGCATGGCCGATGACCGGATAGGTTTCCGCGCTGGTCGCCGCGATGCGGATCGGCGGTTCCGCCTGAAATGGCCGTGGAGTCGTCGTGACATCGTCGAACCGATGAAACCGCCCATCATAGGAAATGCCGGTGCGCGTCCACGCCAGGCGCAATATCTCCAGTATCTCCCCGAAGCGGTCGCGACTTTCGGCATACGGCACGCCATACGCTTCATACGTGCGCGCAACCCCGCTGCGGCCGACCCCCAGTATCAGCCGGCCGCGGCTGAGCTGATCCACCGTCGCCGCCTCCTCCGCCAGCCGCAGCGGGTGACACAGCGGCAAAACCTGCACCGCGATGCCGATCTTTATCCGCTGCGTCCGCGCGGCTATGGCGCTGGCGATGCAAAGCGGCGCCGACAGCACAGAGCGCTCCGGGTCGAAATGCAGCTCCGCCAGCCAGACGGCATCCAGCCCCCCCCGCTCGGCCGCATCCACCAATGCCATCGCCTGCTCGAACGCGACCGCATCCCCGGCGGACACCGAGGGGAACTCGTGGAAGATGCCGAACTCCATGGACACGCTGCTCCGCCGATACGGGTCGAGTTTGCGGCCCAGCCGCCGGTCCCGTAAAGCAGCAGCCGGCACAGGTGGAGGGGGCAGATGGAAAAGCGGCAACTCGGTCGATCGGGCATTGCGGTGGCGCCACTTGCGTTCGGCGGCAACGTGTTCGGCTGGACCGCGGATCAGGCGATGTCGTTCCGGCTGCTGGACGCATTCGTGGCCGGCGGATTCAACCTGGTCGACACCGCGGATGTGTATTCGCGCTGGGCGCCGGGCAACCAGGGCGGCGAGTCGGAAACCATCATCGGCAACTGGCTGAAGGCGCGTGGCGGACGTGAGCGGGTGGTGATCGCGACCAAGCTTGGCAGCGACATGGGCGATGACAAGAAGGGCCTGTCGCGCGCCTACATGATGCGCGCCGTGGAAGACTCGCTGCGGCGGCTGCAGACCGACTACATCGACCTCTACCAATCGCATCGCGACGATCCGGATACACCGATGCAGGAGGTGCTGGAGGGATATCGACGGCTGATCGAACAGGGCAAGGTGCGGGCGATCGGTGCGTCCAACTTCACCGCCGCCCGTCTGACGGAGGCGTTGGAGACTAGTCGCCGGCACGGCCTGCCGCGCTACGAGACGTTGCAACCGTTACACAACCTGTCGGACCGCGCGGAGTTCGAGCAGGAGCTGCAACCGCTCTGCGTCCGCGAAGAGATCGCGGTTATCCCGTACTATTCGCTGGCGAGCGGGTTCCTGACAGGCAAGTATCGGACGCAAGCAGATCTTGCCGGGCGTGCCCGCGCCGGGTCGGTCGGGAAATATCTCAATGACCGCGGGCTACGCATCCTGGCCGCGTTGGACGAAGTCGCTGCTCGCGTCCATGCCACGCCGGCACAAATCGCCCTGGCCTGGCTGATGGCCCGCCCGTCGATTGCAGCACCGATCGCCAGCGCAACCAGCCCCGACCAACTGAACGAGCTGGTAACCGCGCCCGACATCAAGCTGGACGCAGCCTCGATCGCGCAGCTCGATGCAGCCAGCGCATAGCGCAACCCCGTCCCCGCCGTCATTCCCGCGAACAGCGGGAATCCAGCGACAACCCACGCAACCGCAACTTCAGCGTAAATGACCGCGCATCAGTAGGCAAAGCAGACTGAACCCGCTCTATCCAGCCGACCCCATCGCCCAGGTCGCCGCATCCCACCCCGGCGCATAATCGCGGTTCGTCTGCGCCGGGTTGCGGTTCACCAGCGGGCGCGCATAGAGCGGATGGCGCATGCTGCGCACTTCGTGCTCGATCTGGAACAGCGTCTTCCCGCTATCCACATCGACGATATCGGTGAAACGATACTGGTGCTGATCGCTCTCCTCGGTGATCAGCCCACGCTCCTGCAGCTTCCGATGCGGGCCAGAGAAATCCGCCAGCGTGATCTGGATATGGTGGCCGTCGTATTTCGGATGCGGCCCGGCGGCCGGCCGATACAGCGCCTTGTTGCCATCCCCCAGCGACGCCCAGGCAAACGCCCCACGCGCGTCCTCACCCACCCCGGCGATACCCCCCATCACCTGCTGGTAGAAGCGTGCAATCGCCGGCAATGATGTCTTCTCCGGCACGTCGAACTCCACATAGGGCATGCCCAGCGTGATGCGCCCGAACCGGGCGGCATCCGGCGCGTGGCAGCGAATGCGGTTGCCCCAGGGGCAGGTTGTCTCGACCCCGTCATTGGTTTCGCGGAAGCTGAATTTGGTGCCTTCCAAATCCTTCTGCACGCCGTGCAGCCGGTGCAGCAGGGCAGCCAAATCGGGCAGCACCAACCCGGTCGTGCCCCGCACCACCTGAGGCGGCCGCGCCGGAAGATGGAACTGCGCGCGGCCGACATTCACCCACATGTTTGTCAGCCCGGCCATCAAATACGGGTCGCGCGTCAGGCCGAGCCCGCTGATATAGAACAATGTCGCCAGCTTCTGGTCCGGCACAGTGACGTTGACATGCCCGAGCTCGACGATGTTGCCCAGGTCCTCGACGGTGCGGTCATAAAGCGGCTTGGCGGCAACGGTATCGTTCATGTCCGGGCTCCTATTTTCACCGCAACGGCGGCGCACCGGCGCAGCATATCGCCCCCAGCCGGTGCCGGTCCATTCCCACGGGCCCCTGCGGCCAGGAGGACCCTAAGGACAGATCCAGCCACCCCCGCCCGGGCGCGGAAAACACCCCACCGACCGCGGCAGGAAATGGCGCGGCAGCCACAGCACCGTGTTCGGCACCAGGATAATCACTGAAATCACGATCACGAACACCACGTAGATCGGTGCCGACTGGCGCAGCGCGCGGGAGAACGGCACGCCCGCCAGCGTGGACGACAGCAGCAGGATGATGCCGCAGGGCGGTGTGATCAGCCCGAACGCCAGCGTCACGATCACCACCACGCCCATATGCACGGCGTTGATGTGGCCCAGCTTCTCCAGCGCCAGGATCACCGGCATCAGGATGATGATGGCGGGCAGCCCATCCAGGAAGTCACCGACGATCAGGAACAGCACCGCGACGAAGAACAGGATCGCCCGCGGATCGGTGGTGCCCAGCGCGGCGACCCATCCCATGATGATGTCCGCGCCACCCAGATAGGCCAGCATCCATCCAAACGCCGATGCACCGGCCACCGCGGTCAGCGGGATCGAATACAGGATCGCCGCCATGGCGATGTCTTTCGGCAGCCGCCGGAAATGTCCGCGGTTCAGCAATGGCAGCAACACCACCAATGCGTACACCACCGCCGCCATGCCGGCTTCCGCCGGCGTGATCACACCGCCCAGGATCGACCCGATGATGATCACCGGAATCATCAGCGGCAGCACGGCCCCACGCAGCGCAGCGCCGAACTCGACGAATGTCGCCCGTCGTTTCGGCACCCCCGGCGCACCGAAGAAATAGCTGTAGATCATCAGCCCGATGCACACCATCAGGCCGGGCGTGGCGCCGCCCAGGAACAACCCACCCACCGATGCATCGCCAACCGCGCCATAGACGATCGCCATGATCGACGGCGGTACCATGGATGCAATGGACGCTCCGGCCGCGATCAGCGCCGCTGAAAACGCCGGCGTATAGCCTTCGTCGCGCATCGCCGGCATCAGCACCGTGCCGATGGCCACCGTGTCGGCGGTCGAAGAGCCCGAGATGCCGCCGAATATCATGCACGACACCGCCACCACATGCGCCAGCCCGCTGCGCAGATGGCCCACCATCGCCTGGGTCAGCGCGATCAGCCGCGGCGTGATGCGCGCCGACGTCATCAGCTCGCCGACCAGCAGGAAGAACGGGATCGCCAGCAGCGCCAGCTCGTTGATGCCGTTGAAAAGCTGCCCCATCAACGAGCCGATCGTAAGCTGCGTGAACAGCGCCGCCACGACCACGACGGCGGCAATCAGCGCGAACGCCACCGGCAGCCCGGCATAGCCCAGGAACAGGAACAGCCCGCACATCACGACGATGGCGGTTTCGTTGCCGCTCATTGCGCCGCGTGTCGCTCGACGGCTTGCAGCATCGGTTCCGCTGCCTCCAGGCCGGCCGGCGTATCCGAAGGATCAGCGAAGCCATGCAGCAACCCGTTGACCAGCTTCTCCACCGAAAACAGCGCGATCAGCGCGCCGGCCGTCGGGATTGCCGCGTACAGCACGGCGATCGGCGTGAGCGACGGCATCAGATAGCTGCCAAAGCCGTTCAGGTAATTCACGTAACCAAACCACATCAGGCAGCCGGCCACGCCCAGCATGACCAGTTGCTGGAACACCTCGATCCCGTTCCGCACCAGGCCGGCGAATATCTCTGCCGTCGCGGCCAGCCTGAAATGATCGTTCCGTCTGACACCGACCGCGCCACCCATGAACACGCCCCAGGCAAAGAAGCCGAGCGAGAATTCCTGCGCATCCAGCCACGGGCGGCGCAATATCCGGAACGCCACGTCGCCCATCTCGCTGACCAGGAAACCGACCAGCAGCAACCCGCACAGCACAACCAGCGCGATCTCCAGCGGATCGAGCCAGCGCCACTTGAGCTGCGGGCGCTTGCGCGACAGCAGCATGTCGCCGAAGCCGCGCCGACGCGTCGCCACGACGCGCAGGTCAGGCCGCCAGCTTGCGGGTCAACGCAAGAATCTGCACGGCGTACGGTCCCAGCGCCTGCGCCTGTTCATCCTGGATCGGCTTGGCGATTTCGATGAACCCCGACCGGTCGATCCCGGTGTAGATCTCGACCCCCATCTTGCGCAGCGAGTCGATCGCCGCGTGGTCGTACTCCAGCGATTTCGGCACGGTCAGGCCGCGCGAGTACGCGAACGAGACTTTTACCCAGCCCTGCTCTTCCGCGTTCAGGCTGTTCCAGGTCTTGTCGGCGACCCACAGATGGTTGTTGTTCGCCTCGTGGTCGGAGGCCGACAGCACCGGCGCCACCTCATAGTGCTTTTGCGCGCGATAGATATCGGCGCCATTCTCCGCGATATCGACCAGGCCGGTCTCCAGCGACGTATAAACTTGGCCGATCGGCATATGCACCGGCACCGAACCATAGGCGCTGAAGAACCGGTCCTCGGTCTTGGTCGCCTGCACCCGGACCTTCTTGCCCTTCATGTCGCCGATGTTCTTGATCTCGTTCTTGGAATAGAACTTGCGAAACCCGAGCGTCAGCAGGCCCAACGATTTCGCGCCCGTCGTGTTCTTCAGGATCATTTCCTGGAACAGCGCGTTCATGCCCGGATCGAGCATCGACTTCGCAAGATGCGCCTCATTCAGAAAGATGAAATGCAACGAAAACACCCCGGCCTGGGGTACCACGGTTGACGTATTGGCGGTGGAGTTGATGACGAAATCGATATCCCCGGTGCGCACCTTCTGGGCCATCTCCGGCTCCTGGCCGAGTTGCGCACCCGGAAATTCATGGATCGAGAACTTGCCGCCGCTGACGTCCTTCAGCTTCGCGTTGAACTGGTCGGCGAGGAAGCCGTATCCGGTGTCGTGCGGCTCGTCATGGGCAAAGGTGAACACGCGGGTACCCTGCGCGATCGCCGGCATAGCCAGCGTGGCGGCGGCCGCCTGCACGAGCGCACGGCGGGTGACCCGCCGTATCGAATTTGACATGATTTCCTCCCTGGTCGCCATATCAGACGATACCGGCAGGTATCGTGTCAATCTTGGCCCGCTGCCGGCCCCGCCGCCACCATTCGGCCGGACTGAGAGGATCGGGAAACCAGCGGTGGGGAGGGGTCGGTTGTACGCCTTCGTTTATTCCGTAATCAAGATATGCCCGCGTCACGAGGAAAAATCAGTCTCTCGAACGGCCGCGGTATAATGCCAACCCGCATTGATGCTGACCCTTCCCACCATGGCCGGCCCCTTTCCGTCACGCCCGGCCCCTTTCCGTCATGGCGGCCCCTTTCGCCCCGGTCGTCGCCCGCCTCGCCGGCAGGTAGATACGATCCGATCGTGCTCGATCGCAGTGGCCGACGCGCTCTGCGGCTTCGTCGAGAGTGCGGCTGCCGCAGGTGCCTCGGTTACCACTAACTCTAATTCCGTCATGCCCCGGGGGAAAGCGTCGGGAAAGCAGGCATCCGCGCGAGAGCCCACGAAACTCCGAGGGTTTCTCTGGATTCCCGCATCCCGCGGGAATGACGAACGTGGGCCACCACCCTTTCCGTCATGACCGGGCTTGTCCCGGTCATCCACGACTTTGTCGCCCACCGCGCCGCCCGTTCACTTCACGTTACTCCGGGCAACACCGGCAGGATAGGAAATTCTCAATACCGTCTGGTATTAATCAGCGGTTCTACCCATTCACCACCTTTCGCTCCGTCCTCGACGTCGCCGGCGAGATTGCCGCACCAACCTACGCTAAGCTTTACTCGGGGAAATAGCAGCGCCCCAGATGTAGCGGTTGTGGGCGACAACCGGACAGGCAAAGTAATTTCAAACTTATATCAACCCACGCGGACAACGACGGTGGATTCACATTTGAAGTGCAACAGGTGGTTGAAGAATAGCTCGGCGGGAGTTTTGAAGCCAAGCCATTTGCGTGGAGTGTCGGCTGGCTGCCGCCGGCGTTGTCAGGTTGTTGGCGAGGGCGCCGAACCCAGCGGCTGATACGACTCCGGTCTCATGCGATGTCTGCTACGATCTCGAGTGGCGCCTTGTCGTCACCCCCCGAACTGATTTCCTTCGCCCCCTCACGCTGTCGGATTACCGAAGCAATGCCGACCGAGGTGGTTACCGGGATCGCCAACTATCGTTGTTGCAGCCCCTGCGCCTATCATAACGAAATTCGACTTGCAGCGAAATCGCGGGCGGTAGTAGTATTTACCGTA
>DATDIC010000077.1:0-7353 GCA_036521275.1 Acetobacteraceae bacterium | reverse complement strand
TCGGCCGCGTGGCACGAGATGCCCGATGCCGGTGACGCGGCGATCCTGGCGGCGATCGCGGGCGAGCAGATCGACATAGTTTTCGACCTCGCCGGCCCGACCCGGCATGGATGCCTGCCCCTGTTCGCACGCCGGGCGGCGCCGGTGCAGGTGAGTTGGGCGGGATATGTCGGCACCACCGGGCTGGCGACGATGGACGCGCTGATCGCCGACCCGGTGCAGGTGCCGCCTGGCGAGGACGCGGATTACGTGGAGCAGGTGCTCCGGTTGCCGGATTGTTACGTGTGCTTCGATCCGCCAGCCGAGGCGCCGACGGTGGGACCACTTCCGATGCTGGCGAACGGGTATGTGACGTTCGGGTGCTTCAACCGGGCGGCCAAGCTCAATGCACCGATCGCGCGTTTATGGGCGAGGGTATTGAATGGTCTGCCGGGCAGCCGCCTGCTGCTGGCGCGCGGCAATTTTGGTGCCGGAGCGGTGCGGGATGAAATTTTGCGGCTGCTGACTGCGGCCGGGGTGCCGGCGGAGCGGATCGACTTCCTGGAGACCGGGTCGCATGCAGAGTTGCTGGGAGCGCATGGGCGGGTGGACATCATGTTGGACCCGCAGCCTTATTCCGGCGGAGTGATGACGCTGGAGGCTCTGTGGATGGGCGTGCCGGTGGTGACCTGGCCGGGGAACACGTTTGCCGGGCGGCATGCGGCGTCGCACCTGCACGCTGCTGGGCTGCGCGAATGGATTGCGCTGGATGCCGAGGGTTATGTGACGACCGCTATTGCGCGGGCTGGAGAGAGGGAGAGATTGACGGCCCTGCGAGCCGGGCTGCGCGAGCGGGTGGCGGCGTCGCCGCTGTGCGACGGGGCACGATTTGCCGCGCAGTTGCAGGTGGAGTTGCAGCGCGTGTGGCGGCAGTGGTGCAAGGACCGTCGGGGTGGATAGGCGTGGCCTGTTATCAGGACTGCGGCCCGATCCTTCCACGGAACAAATCGAAACCCGTCGGATGTGACGCGAGGCGGAGGGCGGCCTCGATGCCGAAATCGCCTGGAAGAGCGCCCCTGGGAAACAGGCGCGTGACGTGGCCCATCTTGCGCCGCGGACGCGCCTCGGACTTTCCGTAGAGGTGCGGGATCAAGCCGGGAGTGGCCACGATGTCCGGCCAGAGAGCCATGTCGTCCGGTCCGACGAGGTTTTTCATGACGGCATCCGAATGACGTACGGCGGCCGGCAGCTTCAGGCCGGCGATGGCACGGACATGCAGCTCGAACTGGCTGGCCGGGCAGGCGTCGATGGTCCAATGGCCGGAATTATGTGGGCGCGGGGCGATTTCATTGGCAAGAAGACGGCCATCTCTGCCGAGAAACAGCTCTATCGCCAGCAGCCCGACCAGACCGAGGCTGGTGGCCACACGGCGGGCGATTTCCTGAGCCTGCAGCGCGGTTTCGGGTTGGACCCGCGCGGGAGCCATGCTGATATCGAGGATGCCGTCGTGATGGCGATTCTCGGCGGGGTCGAACACCGACATGGAACCGTCGGCACCGCAGGCGATGATGACGCTCAGCTCGGCGGCGAAATCAACCATGCCTTCCAGGATCAGCGGCTTCGGGTCCAAAGCGGCGAAGGCCGGCGCCAGGTCGGCTGAAGTATGGACGCGTGCCTGGCCCTTGCCGTCATAGCCGTAGCGCGTGGTTTTCAGGATCGCCGGCAGGCCGATGCGGGCCGCCGCCTCGGTCAGCTCCGCGAGACTGTGGACGGGGGCCCAGGGCGCGGTCGCCACGCCCGCACGGTTGAGGAACTGCTTCTCGGCGATGCGGTCCTGGCTGACCCGCAGTATATCGGGTGACGGGCGGACGGGCTTGAGCGCAGCCAGCAGGTCCAGCCCTTCGGCGCTGACGTTTTCGAACTCGAAGCTGATCACATCGACGGCGGCGGCGAAGGCGCGCAGGCTGACAGGGTCGGTGTAGTCACTAAGGGTGACGCCGGCCGCGACCTGGGCGGCGGGGCTGTCGGGCTCGCGGGTGAGAATATGGCAGCGATAGCCGAGCCGGGCGGCTGCCAGGGCCGACATGCGGCCGAGCTGACCGCCACCCACCAGGCCAATGACGGCATTCGGGGGCAGGGGAAAGCTCATGCGGTTGGAAGGGTCCCGTCGTCAGGGGTTGCAGGGACCGCGTCGGTCTGGGCGGCGCGGTAGGCGTCGAGCCGGGCCGCCAGCGCCGGATCGGTGCCGGCCAGTATGGCGGCGGCGAACAGGGCGGCATTGATAGCGCCGGGACGGCCGATCGCCAGCGTGCCGACGGGGATGCCAGCGGGCATCTGCACGATCGAGAGCAGGCTGTCGAACCCTTTGAGGTTGGCGGATTCCACCGGCACGCCCAACACCGGCAGGCTGGTCCAGGCGGCACACATGCCGGGCAGGTGCGCCGCCCCGCCGGCGCCGGCGATGATTATCCTAAGTCCGCGGGCACGGGCCGAGGTCGCGTAGTCGCGCAGGCGGTCGGGGGTGCGGTGTGCGGAGACCACGCGCGCCTCATGCGGCACGTCGAGCTGGGCCAGCAGGTCGGCCGCATGCCGCAGCGTCGGCCAGTCGGAGCGGCTGCCCATGATGATGCCGACCAGTGACATGGTCAGGCGATGTCGTCCGGGATCAGGCGGTTTTCCAGCCACGCGATCTCGTCCTTGAGCATGAGCTTGCGCTTCTTGAGCCGCTGTAGATGGAGCTGGTCCAGGGGACCCTGGCTGGCGAGACGCGTGATGACGGTGTCGAGGTCGCGGTGCTCACTGCGCAGCTCGTGCAGCTTGCGAAGCAGGGAGTCGCGGTCAGTCAGCATGGCCCGGGCATGGCATGGCGTTGCGCAACCGCGTCGCAAATGACAGCGTTGAGAGATTCGACACCGATGCTTGCCATTGCGGGCGACGCGGGTACGATATGGGCGTCGTGCGTCGGCGCCCCGAAGAGGCGGAGGCGCGCAAGGGAGCAAGCGGCAAAGGAGGGTACATGACCCTGCAGACTCGACTCGAGTCGCTCCAGGAGCGGCATGCCAGTCTGGAAATGCGCATTGCCGATGAGGACCAGCGACCGCGTCCCGATACCGACGTCCTGATGCGTCTGAAGGTCGAGAAATTGCGGGTCAAAGAGGAAATCGAGCGCCTCCGTTCGCAATCCCCGTAGAGCCGGTCAGGCTGCCTCTTCGGTTTCAGGCGGCGGGGGAACCGGGACTGCCTGGCCTTCGCGCTGCAGACGGTCGTTGGCCGCTGTGATGGCGGCGTTCAGATCGGCCTGGGTGCAGAGGCCGAGAATGACCGGATCGCTCGGCTTGATGTTGGCGCTGTTCCAGTGGGTGCGTTCGCGCACCTTCTGGATGGTTTCCTTGGTCGTGCCGAGCAGCTTGGCAACCTGGGATTCGGTGAGTTGGGGGTAGTTGCGCAACAGGAAGGCGATCGCGTTCGGTCGATCGTTCCGCTTGGCCACCGGCGTGTAGCGCGATCCGCGCAGTCGCTTGGGGGCGGGCAAGGTGCTGGGCAGCATCCTGAGACGCGCATTGGGGTCTGCTTCGCAGCGGCGGATTTCGTCGATCGTAACCTGGCCGGTGGCGACCGGATCGTAGCCGACGATACCCTGCGCCACCTCGCCGTCGGCGATCGCCTGGACTTCCAACGGGTGCATGCCGCAGAACTCGGCGATCTGCGTGAAGGTGAGCGCGGTCTTTTCGATCAGCCACACTGCGGTGGCTTTCGGCATGAGCGGCAGGGGCATCACTATATCACTTTCAGGCCCACGGCGAGCGACCGGTCCCGGGCACCGCGGAGCGGGCAAAAGGGTGCCTCGAACGCAGGCAGGGCCTGGATATGACGTCCACGCGGGAGGTGGTCAAGGGTTTCCACGGGCTGATGAAGGAGGCGCACAATGATCGAAGATGAGGACCTGCCGCGCAAGCGGGCGCGGCTAGAGCGGCCGGTGCTGGATAGCTGGGGCGTCGCCGAGCTGAACGGCTATATCGACGAGTTGCGCGCCGAGATCGCCCGCGCCGAGGCAGAGATCGGCCGCAAGCAGGGTCACCGCAGCGCCGCTGACGCGGTTTTCCGGCGATCGTAACGGAGCCCTGCGGTATTCGCTGCCCCGCAAGCCACGAACAGGAAAAGGACCGGCTGCCCGGCCCTTTTCCCTTCCTACGTGATCGTTCAGGCGGCTTTGGCGGTGTCCTGAGCGTCGTTCGCGATCTGCGGCTCCGTTGCCGGAGTGCCGCCGATCTCGATCCGCCGGGGCTTCAGTGCCTCGGGCACGACGCGCTTAAGGCCGACATGGAGCAGGCCGTTCTGCAGATCGGCACCCTCGACCACGATATGGTCGGCGAGCACGAACCGGCGCTCGAACGCGCGGCCGGCGATCCCACGATAGAGCACTTCGGCCTTCGATGTGTCATTGGTCACGCGGCCAGAAATGGCGAGGGTATTCTCTTTGACCACCAGCTCGAGGTCAGCGGGACGGAAGCCGGCCACCGCCATGGTCAGGCGGTAGGTGTCTTCCCCGGTCTTCTCGATATTGTAGGGCGGGTAGCTGGACGCCTCGGTGGCGGAAGCGGCACTGTCCATAAGGCGGGCCATGCGGTCGAAGCCGATGGCGGTACGGAACAGCGGTGCGAAGTCGATCGTCGTCATGTTCAAACCTCCTGCAAGAGCAAGGTCGTTGTGAAAGGCCGCCGAATGGGCCGGCCGGTTCAACGCAGCGGAACCCCCGCAGGGCATTCCGCACGCTCGATATCTGGCGGTCGTGCCCGCCACGTTCAAGAGCGGGAAACGGCTGAAATCCCTTACTTCTTCATCCCCAGGCCGGCAAATTTCTTGTTGAACTTCGCAACCTGGCCGCCGCTGTCGATGATCCGGTGTTGGCCGGTCCACGCCGGATGGGATTTCGGGTCGATATCAAGCCGGATTGAATCGCCTGGCTTGCCGTAGCAGGACCGCGTCTTGAACTGGGTGCCGTCGGTCATGACGACGGTGATCTCGTGGTATTCGGGGTGAATTCCGGCCTTCATCGCACTCTCCTGGTGGCGCTGCCGATCCCGACCGGCCGCGCGGGGCGGGATATAGCGTCAATCTCCGGATTGCGAAAGGCGGCCGAGACCCACCCCCGCTGGCGGCGGTGGGCCTTGCCGCCGTCTCAGCGCTGCGAAACGCGAGCCGGCGCGCGCTCCGCGTAATTGCGGAACATATCGTCCGCGGCCTGGCGCTGCTGCGGCGAGAGTTCTGCGTATAGTTGCTGGAATGTCGGCAGCAACCGCTCCATGCCCTGGGCCTGTTGTAGCTGGATCTGAGTGAATGTCTGCATGTTCTGTACAGCGTTCATGGTCTGCAGCGTATCGCGACGCTGGCGGTAGAGCTGGTCAAGGGTCGTTGCGTTCTGCAGCGACGTGTTGGCGAACTGGTTCCAGGCCTGCTGCTGGCCAGCGTTGATCCGAAGCGTGTCCTGAAGACGCCCCAGGCGCTCACGCGCCATCTGCTCGATCGACCAGCCCTGGCTTGATTGCGGCGTGACCTGCTCACTGGGAGCAGTACTCGGGTAGTGGCTGTTAATGGATTGGTTGCCGCCGAAAGAGTTGTTGCCATAGGAGCTGTTGCCATAGGACTGGGCCATGGCCGGTACAGCCGCACCGGCTAGCAGCACTGTGGATAGCAGCAGAGCCGGAGCAACCTTTGGCGCCAAGGTCGAGTTCATTGCATTCTCCTCCTTCGTCGATCATGCGAGACCACGCCCGCTGCAGCCATCGCCTCTGGCGATGGCACGCTGACGGCGTTGTCGTCTCTGAACGGGGCGAAGCCGGCCAGGTTCGTTCACGCGGAGGCGGATGGAGTCGACTTCATGCGCACGGCAGACGGATGTCAGGCGGCTGCCTCGGCCTCAATCTCGATCAGGTAGCGCGGGTCGGCCAGTCCTGCAACGAATAGCAGCGTGGAGGCCGGCGCGTGTTCAGCGAATGTTGCCTCTCGTGCCGCACGGTAGGCTGAGAGCAGAGCGCGATCAGTCAGGAACGCGGTGGTCTTGACAACGTTCTCGATTCCCATGCCGTGGGCACGCAGAATGGTGCGGAGATTGCGGAACACGAGTGCCACCTGCGCCTCTCCGTTGTTCGGCACCGTGCCGTCCAGATCGACGCCGACTTGGCCGGAGATGATCAGGCGACGGGTTTCTCCTTGAATAAGGATGGCATGTGAGTACCGGCTGGCTGGCTCGCGCAGCCCGGACGGGTTGCTGGCGGTGATGACGGGCATGCTGCCCCTCCCCTGTTCTGGTGCGCGGAGTATAGCAGCAATCAGGCGGCTTGCGCGCGGTGCAAAGTCATCAGCCATGGCCGAGCGGCGATGTTGCATCTGATCGCGGTCGGCAAGTTGCCCAGGGGACCAAAGGGGGGACCAAAGGGGGGACCAGAGGCAGAGCTGTTCGCACGGTACGTCGCGCGTCTGCGGCTACGGCTGGTGCTGACGGAGGTTGCGGAAGCCCGCGGCGCCGCGGCGGAGGTGCGACGGAGAGAGGGGGCGGCGTTGCGTGCGGCGGTTCCCACCAACGGGTTCGTGGTGGCGCTGGACCTGGGCGGGACGGAAACCGATAGCGAAGGATTTGCCGCCCTGGTCGAACGCTGGCTTGTGCTCGGGCGCCCGGTATGTTTTCTGGTCGGTGGCGCGGAGGGCCTGGACAAGGGGGTGCTGGCGCGAGCGGATCATGTGCTGTCGCTGGGGGCGCTGACCTGGCCCCATCTGCTGGTCCGAGTGATGCTGGTCGAGCAGTTGTTCCGGGCGCGGTCGATTGCCGCGGGGCATCCGTATCACCGGGATGCGCGGCCATGATCTTCGGAGGGGCTCAAGCCGCTGCCCTCTCGGCGCCTGATCGCGCCAGCCTGTGCTTCACCCCCGCCACCACCTCCCCCGTCACCACCAGCGGCGCGCACCCTTGTGCCTCCCAGCGCCGTGACGCGAAGTCCGGATGGAGCCGCACCGCCCCGCCGCCATTGCTGAAGCTGCTGCGATCGCCCGTATCGAGGTACGACTCCGCCGCCAGCCCCTCCGCCAGCAGCACCGCGTGGCGTTCCAGTTCCACGTGGAAATACGCCACCTGGTCCACCGCCACCTGCGTCACGCTCGCCCCGTCCACCAGGTACTTCACCGGGATCAGCACGCCATCCGCATACACCGCGTGATCGGGCGACAGATAAACGTCCCGCCCCGGACACCCCACCCCGAACGCCCCCGCGCGCACCCGCACCGGCCACACCACGCGCGGCTTCGGATGATGGCGGCAGTCCACCTCCCGCCGCCCGATCCACGCCACCGCCAGCCATCCAGCCCCGTCCGGACCCTCCG
>DATDIC010000076.1:0-2624 GCA_036521275.1 Acetobacteraceae bacterium | reverse complement strand
GGCCCAGCCATCGAAAGCGCGGTCGCCGAAGCGAGTCCTGCGCCGACTATCTTCAGCATTTCTCTTCGAGGGGAAGTCATGACGGTCTCCTTTTTCACCTTCAACGAAACCATCCGCTCTCGGGCGTGTCATCAATCTGGGCGACCCTCACGGTGGGTCCATATTGCCACACGTCGGGACAACCCGGATCGGGTGAGAAATTTGCCGGTTCCGGCGCGGCCGGCTCTTCTCGATTCCCTGGCGGTCAGCTTTCGCCAAGCTCGAGCAGTTCATAGCCACCCGCTATGACAAGACCGCCCGCAACTTCCTCGCCGCCATCCACCTGGCCGCCAGCCTGATTTGGCTCGATTGATGACAAGTCCTAGCATCACAATGAGCCGCGAGCGCGGTCAACACAAGGAGACGGGACGTGAGCAGCGAAACCACCGGCGTCGTGCGCGACGCAGCAAGGGCCGACCAGTTCCGGCTGGCGAAAAGACTTGGCGTGGTGGCAATCGCGGCGTCGGCGCTGACGCATGAATATGGCGCCACCATCAACTATGCGGCCACCAACAGCCTCAGCGTCTATCCGGCGATTCAGGCACTGGTGCCCTGGGCGATGGTCGCTGCGGGCGTGGCATTGATCCCCAAGGTTTTCCTGTACGCCAGGTTCTCCAGCGTGATGCCACGCGCCGGGTCGATCTACGTGTGGATGGGCCGCGCGCTGAGTCTGCCAATGAGCTTCGTGCTGTGTTTCCTGGACTGGGTCGGCCTGACCGCGGCGATGGGATTCATCGCCTATGTGTTCGGCACTTTCCTCGGCCAGGCGGTGATTGGTGCTGGGTGGCCGGCGGGGGCTGTGCTGCTGACGCCACTCGGGCATCTGGTGATCGGGGCGGCGCTGTTGTGGTCGTTCTTCGCGGCGCATGTCCGTGGTGTGCATATATACGGGCGGCTGGTAACGATCCTTGCCGCGCTGATTGTCGCTGCGGTGATCGTGATCGTGCTGTATGGCTTCGGGACCAGTCCCGATACTTTCATTCAGTTGGCCGCCACGAAGACAGGGCTGCATCTGCAGCCGCCAGCCAATCCGCAATCACCGACCGTCGCCGCCTTTGTGGCGGTGACCTTCCTGTTCATCGCGGCATACGGCGGACTGACCGGGGCGCCGGCGCTGGGTGGGGAAGCGCGCGATGCGACCAGGACCGTGCCGAGGGGCCTGTGGTTTGGCTGGCTTTCGGCGCTGATCCTTTACACCGCCGTCGCTGCCGCGCTGTTCCATGCCGTGCCGTGGTGGGCGACGCTGGGGCTGATCAACGGCAAGGCGTCGGCCCTGGCGACGGCTCCCGGATTGATCAGCGTGGTCGCGTCGCCGGTTGTCGGCACGATCCTGAACCTCGCGGTCGCCATCATCGTCGGCAAGACGGCGATGCCGCAAATGATGGTCAGTTCCAGGCTGATCTTCGGGTTTGCGCAGGACCATGTCATGCCGCCAACCTTCCTGCACACATCGAAGGGGAAGGCGCCGGATCACGCATTGCTGCTCAGCACCGTCATCGCGACGGTGTTCCTGCTGCAATCCATATTCGGCGGATGGGCGATCGGGATCGTGATCCGGTCGTTCACGGTGCTTCTGATGCTGGCGTTCCTGGCGATCGGCACGCTGAACGTACGGTTCAACCCGCGCTTCCGCGGCATCGCGTGGGCAGAGGCAGTCAGCGCCGGCGGGACGATGGCGGTAATGGCCGTCTTGTCGATCGTGATCGCGGTGGTCTTGCTCTATGGCGGGCTGATCGTGCCGAAGACGCCGTGGTTCCTGCAGCCGCTGTTCCAGGGAGCCGTCGCCGCATGCATCGCGATCTGGATCTATCTGGTAGCCCGGCGGCGGGCGCGCGCCAACAATATCGCGCTGACGCATGTAGCGTCGGAACTGCCGCTGGAATGACCGGGGGAAGACACATGGAACGCACACGCAGCAACCGGGATATCTATGACCGGCTCGGGGTGAGAAAGATCATCAATGCGCAGGCAAGGGCGAGCAAGATCGGCGGCTCGCTGATGCACGAGGAAGTACTGCGGGCCATGGCGGAGGCCGCCGGGTCGTTTGTGGAAATCTCCGAGCTTTTGCGCCAGGCGAGCAGGCACATCGCCGAATTGATCGGAGTGGAAGCGGCGCTGATCGTCAACAGTGCAGCGGCGGGGCTGACGGTGACGACAGCGGCCTGCGTGACCGGACGGGCGCCCGACAAGATCTACCGCCTGCCGGATACGCACGGCATGAAAAATCAGGTGGTGGTGCATCGCCACCAACGCAACCATTACGATTGTTGCGTGCGGGCGGCGGGCGTCCACCTGGTGGAGATCGGGTCATCGCGCGACACGTTCCCGTGGGAGCTGGAGGCGGCGATCACCGACCAGACCGCCGCGGTGATGTATTTCATTTCGCATGAGGGGCGGAACAGCCTGCCATTGCCGCAGGTGATCGAAATCGCGCACGCGCGGCAGGTGCCGGTGATTGTAGATGCAGCGTCGGAGCTTCCGCCGGTCAGCAACCTGCGGCACTTCGTGGCAATGGGCGCCGACTTGGTGATCTTCAGCGGCGGCAAGGGAATTGGTGGTCCACAAGCATCTGGAATTATCCTCGG
>DATDIC010000075.1:0-6048 GCA_036521275.1 Acetobacteraceae bacterium | reverse complement strand
AGACCAGCGGATGGCCGTAGGTGAACCGCGCCTCGCCGCGACCGTCGAGATGCCGTCCCCAGCTCGCCGAGGCGGCGATCCAGCACTGCGTCTCGATGGCGCGGGCGCGGATCAGCGTCTCCCAATGATCCTTGCCCGTCTGCAGCGTGAAGGCCGAAGGCAGGAACACCACCTCAGCTCCAGCGCGACGCAGCGCGAGGAACAGTTCCGGGAAGCGCACGTCATAACAGACCGCCAGGCCCAATCGGACGCCGTCCGCCTTGCAGGTGATCACCTCGTCACCCGAACCGTAGGTGCTGCTTTCGCGATATCCGGTGCCATCCGGCGTGACGATGTCGAACAGGTGGATCTTGCGGTAGCGGGCGACCTCGATGCCGTCGGGGCTGAACACGACGGTGGTGTTGAACAGCTTGTCGCCGGCCTTTTCGGCCAAGGAGCCGCCGTGGACATGGATCCGGTGGGCGCGGGCGATCTCCCGCAGGAACTCATAGGCGGGACCGCCGGACTGGTTGGAGCCGGCGGGCGGCAGTTCCTCCGCCTGTTCGAATTTCCCGTCGCGGGTGCCACCCAGGCAGGTCCACATCTCCGGCAGGCTGACCAGGTCGGGGTGATCCAACCCGGTCGCCTGATCGATCAGTCGCCGCGCCTGGTCGATGTTCGCCCGCTTGTCGGCGCCGGGATTCATCTGCACGACGGAAAGACGCATGGCGGTGCTCCGGTTGGGGAATGAAGACCCAGAAATGGTTGACGTCGGTGCGGTCACCGAGGCCAGTCAAGGCGTGGTTCCGTGCGGCTTTCGCGCCGTGGCTGGTCGGTGCGCCGGCCGTTACGCGGAACGCTGCCGGGGGGCGGTGCTTCGCGTGGCTCCTCGGGTTCAAGCTGATGGGCGGCAGGGGGAATGGGGGGGCGGGTGATCACCGGCACCCGACGCGTCGGCTGTACCGGCTCCGGCGGCGTGTAGAGCTCATCGAACTCGACGGCGTGTCCTGCCTCTGGCAGGCGCAGGGCGACAGTCCGTATGTCCGTCTGTATTTCGTCCAGCCGTGCCTCCAGCCCGTCCATGCGGGATTTCAGGCCGATGACGCTGAATGGAACCAGCAGAAAGGCAAGGATCCACAGCAGGGCTGGCACCACCAGGACCAGGGGTATCCACCAGGGCAGCCAAGCAGGAAAATCATAGGGCAGGGTCATCGGCGCAGCCTACACCGCGGTCCGGCGCCAATCCATTGAGCTGAGTCCTGATAGTTTCCCGCGGTCAGGGACGGATACGGCGGAGCAGGAGCCGCACGGAGCCGGGGTTTGCCGGGTGGGGATGCGCCGCCGCCAGGACTAGCGGCCTGATGTCGGGCCGGTTCAGCCATAGCGGAAATTCCCGGCGGATTACTCCTGGTTCGCCATAGCCGCGCCCGGTAATCACCTCCACGCAACGCATCCGCTCGGCATGGGCGGTCCGGAGGAACCCGCTCAACGCGTGAAATGCTCGCTCGGCGGTGTGACCGTGCAGGTCCAGCGTCCGTGCCACCGGCAACTTGCCGGTGCGGAAGCGCTGCCAAGTGGCGGCGTCGACGCCCGACGGAGATGTTCCGATATCGACCGCAGGCATGTGGCGCCGGGCTGGCGGGGGTCGGAACACGGATTGCGGGGACGCTGGGCGCTCGGGTTTTGCCGGTGCGTGTTCCGGCTGCATGCGGCCGGGCATAGGCCGGATCGAGCGCACAAAGCCGGCCCAGTCCTCGCGGTCCGCGTCGCTCAATCCGCGTCGCATGCTCAGCCCGGCTCCGGCGTGCGGCACAGCAGCGCCGCGGCGACTGCGGCCAACGTGGCCAGCACCGCGTCGGCGACCGCGTAGCCCCCAAGCACGGAGATAGCCGCGCCAAACGCCGACGGGAATATGGTTACGCCGGCAAACATCACGGCGGTGCCCAGTCCCGTCGCCTCGGTCCGCCGGGTCCCGCCCAGCCGCGCGTACTCCGCATAGGCGAGCCCGGTGTAGCCGCCGGCGGTGGCGCCACCGAGCAACGCCACGCCGAGAATGCCGGCCCACGGCCAGGACGGGCCGAGCCAGCCTGCCGCCAGCGTCGTGATCGCCATGCCGAATCCCAACAACGCCAACATCCGGGCCGGCGACAGAAACCGATCCCCCACCCAGCCCCAGACCGGCCGGCTGACCGCGCCCGCAACCTGATAGGCGGCGAGGGCCATGCCCGCCTGTATCAACCCGAGCCGCACGACTGCGGTGAGTTGGACAGTCATGAACGCAATGAAGCAAAGCTGTACCCCGGAGAACACGAAACTGGCGAGTGACAGCGGCCGCAGGCGCCGGTCATCGCGCAACAGGCGCCAGGGTTGCAGCAGCGTCCCGCTCCATAGTCGGCGACCGGGTGACCGATCAGCGTCCCAGGTGCGGCGCGGCAACTCCATCAGCACCAGCAGCACCAGGGCGGGCATCAGCTCCGCCAGCATGGCGGCGCGCCAGCCCGCGCCGACCACGATCCGCGGGACGATGATCGCACCCAGAACCCCGCCCAGCGGCACGCCGATCTGGCGGAGCGACATCACCAGGTTGAACACCGGGGGCGGCGTCTGCGGCACCAGAAGATGCGTGCTGGCCGGAGCAATGGCGCCGTACGCCAGACCCAGCACGACGGCGCCCAAGGCCAGTGACCCGAGGCTGCCGCCCGCCGCAGCAGCAAGCATCCCCAGCACCGCCAGCAACACTACCTGGCTGACACGTACTGCGCCATACCGATGCACGAAGCCCGGCGAGATCAGCGCCGAGGCGATGCCGACAGTATAGACGATGGAGACGAACACGCCGCTCAATGCGCCGGGGACGCCGAGCTCGCGGGCGATCTCGGGCGCCGCCGCCGGCACCGAGAACAGTGCCATCGTGGCCAGCGTCTGCACTGCCAGCGTCGCTGCCAATGGCCATAGCGGCATGCCGCGGAAACTGGACCACGTGCCACCGGCAAATTGGGCATTCGCGCTCATGGCGTCGGGACAGCCTTGATCCTGATTGTCACCCGCCTACGCCCGCGCCATCAGTGTTTGTATATGACAGTTTGCGGCGGGACGAAAAAGACCGTGGCTTCGTATCGGGAGAGCGACAGCGATGACTGAGGCGGCCGACGTGCCGACCGCGCTGCAGGATTGGATGCAGGCGCACGTCCCCGGTTTCTGCGGTGCGCTGCGGATGCACGCCTTTGAGGGCGGCCAGTCCAACCCGACCTTTCGTCTTTCGGCCGGATCGGGGGAATATGTGTTGCGCCGCCGTCCGATGGGGAAGCTGTTGCCGAGCGCGCACGCGGTCGATCGCGAATACCGCGTCATTCGTGCGCTGACGGGCACCGGGGTGCCGGTTCCGGGCGTTTATGGCTACTGCGGCGACGACAGCGTGATCGGCAGCACGTTTTATGTAATGGACTATGTGCCGGGCCGCATCTTCTTCGATCCGCGGTTGCCGGATCAGCCGCCGGCGGAGCGCCGGGCGATGTTCGGGTCGATGAACGACGTGATCGCCGCCCTGCACAGCGTCGATTGGCGTGCTGCCGGGCTGGAGGGGTTCGGCCGGCCCGGCGGCTTCCTGGCCCGGCAGATTGCCCGTTGGACCAGCCAGTACCGGGCGTCGGAGATGCAGCCGATCGAAGCAATGGATCGGCTGATCGCTTGGCTGCCGGCACATCTGCCGGCGGCGGACGAGGTGTCCCTGGTGCACGGCGACTACCGCATGGACAATCTGCTCTTTCATCCGAGTGAGCCGCGCGTGGTTGCGGTGCTGGATTGGGAGCTGGCGACGATCGGTGATCCGCTGGCGGATTTCGGTTGTCACGTGAGCACCTGGCGGATTGCGCCCGAACTGTTCCGCGGACTGGCGGGCAGCGATCTTCGCCGGCTCGGGATACCGGGCGAGGCGGAGTATGTGGCGGATTATTGCCGCAAGACGGGGCGTACTGCGATTGCCGACTGGGAATACTACCTGGTGTTCGGGATGTTCCGGCTGGCGGCAATTCTGCAAGGAATCCGAAAGCGCGCCGCGGAGGGCACGGCGGCGAGCCAGCAGGCGATCGATATTGGCAACCGCGCACCGGGCGTAGCGGCCGAGGCGTGGGCACTGGCGGGAAGGATCGGGTAAGTGTGCCGGGGCGTGGTACAATCACTCGGCGAATTATGGGGCCATGGCAACGCCCAGGACACCGGCTACGATCAGCGCGATACCTATCACCTTTGCCACCGGCATGGGATCTCCGAACAGTACTCTGCCTGCTATCACGGTGACGACGATCCCAAGTGCCACGAACGGGTAAGCGGACGAGAGCGGGATTTTCGAAAGCACGAACAGCCATAGCACGGCGCTGAGCCCGAAGCTGACGAGGCCCACCAGGACGAGTGGGGACGCACCGATCGCAAGAGCAATCCGCCGAGGCTCGGCTTGTCCTGCCAAGGCCGACTGCACACCCGGCGTGGACATGCCGAACTTCAGCATGACCTGCGACGCCGATGAAAGCAGCACACTGCCGGCAATAATGGATATGAGTGATCCGCGCATTTCACTCAGCCCCTTGCCCAGAGATGCCGGCCAGGACGGGGGCCGCGCCCAGTCCTCGCGACCCGGAAAATATGGACCGCATGATCTCGAAAGAGATAGCGTTGGCGACGATGCCGATCGTAAGGGAGAGAATGGAAATGAGTGGCAGCATCGATACGCCGCTGAACCAGAGATCGTCCCCGGACATTCCCAGGAGGGCCGTCAGTAACAACCGCGCCCAGGCGGCAATGACGTGAAGGACGGCGATCCTCCAGGTCAGCATCTCCGAACATATCGCGGGCAAGGCGATGAGAAACAGCGGCCATCCGTAACCGATCTCCCGGTCGACGGGCTCTCCGGCCAACGACCCCAGCACTATCATCAGTGAGCCGTAGACGAAGGCGGTTGTCCACCATTCCTGGCGCCAAAGGCCAGTGGGTACGCCACGTTCCTTCAGCACAGCCAGCAGAACGGCCGGCAGTACGCCGAAGGTTGTCACGTAGCTCGATATCGTGGCCAGCGGCGCGGCAACCGATGGAGCGCAGAAGCCGACCTGCGTGATAACGCCCAGGTGGAATGATCCGGGAAGGGAGGTAACGAAAATCGGATGATCACACCACGCGTAGCCGTTGGTCCAGATCAGCACGCCCATCCAATTGCGCAGAAAGTTCGCCGGCATCTTTGTCAGCAGATAGAGAAGATCGGGCATCTGATGCACATTCTGGGCGCCGATCGTCAGGCGATGAACCAGGAATGAACCCACGAGATATCCCGCCAGCATCAGGCAGCCAGAAAGGAATTTTCGGTTCCAGAGGAGAACGGCCGCCGAAATGAAGGCCAGGAACATACTGCTTTCCCGGCCCATCATCATGACGATCATGAAAATCCCCGCGATTGGCGGATTCCAACTCAGCAACGACAGAAATACGGCGGTAAGCCCCATATGAAACATGTCGGTTATGTAAACGACGCGCAGGCTTGCCACGACCAATGGAGTTACGAGGAACAGCGGCAGCCATATGCTGGCCCGCCATCTCGTCACCACGATGGAAACCCACGGAATAAAGGCGACACAAGTTATCAGTTCGAACCCTGAGTCGATGCTGCTACCAAACAACCCTGAACCAAACGCCACCAGATCGGGGAGCAAAATGCGCGCGGCCCATGGCATCAGCGCCGGAAGCCCCTGCGCCATTGCCAGGTATGCCGCGCTGTCGGCCCAATGGGTCGGAAATCCAGGCGCGGCAAGAAGGGCTGCTATGACGATCGTTACTGCCGCCAATGCGATCTTGACGGTTAACGGGGAGCGCCGTTGTAAAACTGCATTCACATCCGAAAGTCCCGGGTCATGATGCGAGATGGCGGGGGCAACCTCCGCATCGCTATATGCTGATTTTGCTGCCGAAAAGCAGCACGAGAACGCTGCAACCGGCTACGGCCCAGGAGACCCAGTCGCGTGCCGCGAACACGATCGGATCATCGTGCATGTGCCCGCGTGAGGTCGCCAGCCATATTCGGCACTG
>DATDIC010000074.1:0-2132 GCA_036521275.1 Acetobacteraceae bacterium | reverse complement strand
GTTTCCGCATCACGGATGATGCCCTCATAGCCGGCATTCGGCTCGTATTGCGCGATCGCCGGCGCGCGGCCGGCCACCACCTGCTCGGCCACCTCGACCAGCGCCGCGACACCCATCGGGAAGATCTTGCCGAAATACAGCGAGCCCAGCGTGTCCTCCGGTTCGATCGGCACCGAGCGCATCAAGATCACCGGCCCTTCGTCCAGCCCATCCGTCGGGCGGAAGATCGAGAACCCGGTCTCGGTCCGCCCACAGATGATCGCCCAGCTCATCGACGAGGCGCCGCGGTGCAGCGGCAGCAGACTTGGATGGAACTGAATGGTGCCGAACTTCGGGATGTTGCAGAAATCCTGCGGCGCGAACTGCGTCACGTAGGCCATCACGCCGACCTCGGCATTCGCCTGCCGCATCGCCTCGAGCGCCGCCGGATCGGTCAGCTTCGGGAACTGATGCACCGGCACGCCGCGCTCCTCGGCCGCGACGCGCAATGGGTCAGGACGCCCCTTCTCCGGCGCGCAGAACACCGCCGCGACCGTATCGCCGCGGTTGAGGAACGCCTCCAGCGTTGCCTTGCCAAAATCCTGCTGGCCTATGAGGGCGATCCGCATACGACGCCCTCCCGCTGCTGCGCTTCGATCTGGCGCCAGCTTGCACGCCGGCCCGGCCTTGGCAACCGTCGCGCGACGGCCCTAGCCTGCGACCAAATGCGCGGGGAGGGCGACGATGCCGTTCGACGAACAGGCTGCGATCGACGAGTTCTGGGCGGCACGCGCGCGCGGCGAGTATTTCCCGACCCAGTGGTTCGATCGTCTGACGCTGGATGAGGCGTATCGCATCCAGCTCGGCATGATCGAGCGTCGCATTGCCGCGGGCGAGCGGCAGATTGGCTGGAAGGTCGGCCTGACCGCGGAGCCGATCCAGCAGCAGTTCGGCTTCCACGAGCCGGTGTTCGGCTGCATCCTGGACAGCAAGCCATCCGGTCATGTCTTCGGCCGCGACGAACTGATCCGGCCTGGGTTCGAGTCCGAACTGTGCCTGCGGGTCGGTCAGACCCTGAGCGGCGAGGTTGATATGGCGACCGTGCGTCGTGCAATCGATGCGGTGTATCCGTCGCTGGAGATCATCGAGACGCGCGGCGACTTCACCGCGCAGATCGCGCTTGCGATGGCGGACAACGCGCAGCAGAAGACCGTCGTGCTGGGCGATCCGGTGCCGCTCGGCGCGCTGGCCCTGGATGCGGTCGCCGCGACGGTGCAGATCAACGGCGAGACCGTCGCGACCGGACGCGGTGATGCGGTGCTCGGCAATCCGCTGAACTCGGTGATCTGGCTGGCGCGCAAGCTCCAGCAGTTCGGCCGCGCCATCCAGCCCGGCGAGATCATCATGAGCGGCTCGTTCACGCGGCAGTTTCCCATCGCGCCAGGCGATCGGGTGCAGGTGGAGTTTATCGGCGTAGGGGCGGTGCAGGCCGCGATGCGGGGGTAGTCGGCGGCCAGCGCTGGTCGCCTGCACTTTAACCGTTCGTTCAGACTCCGGCCGATAAGCTCTGCCCACTATAGCGTGTAAATGGCCCCAACGGCGAGCACCGGACCGTCCCATGCGTTCAAACTCCGAACAGGCGTCACCAGTCAAAGTGCCCACCGTGGCGCGCCGCGGCGTTGCGACGTGAGAGCGCCGCGTCGGGTCAACGGGCGCGCGGTTGCGGTAAAGCCTGCCGCAAGCAAAAAGCTAGTGCCACATCACTCCGAGGATGAACACGCGGACGACGCAAGTCGCGGCGAAGTTTCGGCCAGTCCGGAAGCAGAGCCACGACTCATCGCGTTCTACCTGCCGCAATATCATCCCATTCCAGAGAATGACAGGTGGTGGGGCAAAGGCTTCACCGAATGGCCGGGTACCGCTGGGGCGCAGCCGCTGTTCGAGGATCACTATCAGCCGCATATACCGGCCGACCTTGGCTTTTACGATCTCCGCCTTCCCGAAGCCCGTGCTGCGCAGGCCGAGCTTGCCAAGCAGTACGGCATCCACGGGTTCTGCTACCACTACTATTGGTTCTCCGGACGCCGCATCCTCCAGCGCCCATTGGATGAAATGCTGCAGTCCGGCAAACCGAATTTCCCATTCTGTATCTG
>DATDIC010000073.1:0-10058 GCA_036521275.1 Acetobacteraceae bacterium | reverse complement strand
GCAACGCGGTTGAATGGCGCTTGACGCTACACGGCACCGGGGCTACCTGTCTAGACATCTAAACTTGGACACGACCGGCAATGCCCGACCCGACTCCCACGTTCGAGGTGAGCGATCGTCAGCGTTGGATGGCGGTTCTTGCGCGTGCCGCGGCGGACGATCTTTCGGCCCGGTTGCAGGCTTGCGGTGCACTGCCAGGGTGGCGACGGCTGCGTGGCCCGGATTCGGGCCTGGTGATGGTGCGTGGGCGGATTGGCGGCGGGGGCGCGCCGTTCAACCTCGGCGAGATGACGGTGACGCGCTGCACGGTGCGCAGCGAGTGCGGGTTTACCGGCCATGCCTACGTAGCCGGACGGGATGATCGGCGCGCCGAGCTGGCTGCCGCCGCGGATGCGATGTTGCAGGACCCGCAACTACGGCCACTACTTGAACGCAGCGTGATCCATCCACTTGCCGCCGCACAGAACGAGCGTCGATCGGCGCTGTCTGCGCGTGCAGCAGCGACGCGCGTGCAGTTCTTCGCCATGCAGAAGATGCGGTGATGACCGGCCTTGAACTGGCCGGATTTGCCGATCCGGTCACCGATGCGCAGCGGTGCTTCCGCGCCACGCTGGACGCGATGGCGCGACCGGGATTGGTGCGGGAGGCAGGCGTTGGCCTTCTCGCACCGCCCCCGCTGGATCCGGCCACAGCTTCCGTGCTGCTGACATTGGTGGATGGGGACGTATCGCTCTGGCTGGACCCGGCATTCTCCACCGCTGGCGAGTGGCTGACATTCCATTGCGGGGTGTGTCCGGTATCCGATCCGACGCGTGCGTCATTCCTTGCCGGCCGCACGCTGGTCGAGATCGGCGGGGTGGAAATAGGATCGCACGAGGAACCCGAGACAGGAGCGACCTTCGTCCTGCAGGTCGCTTCACTGGAAACCGGACAGCGGTACCGGCTGCGCGGCCCCGGTCTGCGCGAAGCGAGAGAAATTGCCGTCACCGGGCTTCCGGATGATTTCGCCACGATCTGGCGCGCCAATCACGCCAGCTTTCCGCGCGGGATCGACCTGATCCTGTGTGCCGGTACGCGATTGATGGCGTTGCCGCGCAGTGTCGCTGTCGAAGAGGCATAGATGGCATATGTAGCGGTCAAGGGCGGCGAGCGGGCGATCGACAACGCGCATGCATGGCTCGCGGAGAACCGGCGCGGCGACCAGGCCGTTCCGGCGCTGCGGCTCGACCAGATCGGGCAGCAACTGGGCCGCGCGGTTGACCGCGTGATGAGCGAGGGATCCTTGTACGATCGCGAGCTGGCGGCGCTCGCGGTCAAGCAGGCGCAGGGTGACCTGATCGAGGCGGCGTTCCTGCTGCGTGCCTTTCGCACCACGCTGCCGCGCTTTGCCGTGTCGCGCCCCGTGGATACCGGTGCAATGACAGTGCAACGCCGCGTGTCCGCAATCTTCAAGGATCTGCCGGGGGGGCAAGTGCTCGGCCCGACATATGACTACACACACCGATTGCTGGATTTCGCGTTGGCCGAGAGCAGCGCGCCCGAATCGGCTCCGGTCGGCACGCCTGACAATGAGCCCCCTCCGCATGTACACGAAATCCTGGGCCATGAAGGGCTGATCGAACCCGACGGGTCTGCCGAGCGCGAACCCGGCGACCTGACACGCGAACCGCTGAGCTTTCCCGCCGATCGCGACGTGCGGCTTCAGGCACTGGCGCGCGGTGATGAAGGGTTCCTGCTCGGCCTCGGCTATTCGACCCAGCGCGGCTATGGCGGCTCCCATCCTTTCGCCGGCGAGATTCGCATGGGGGAGGTAGCGGTGGAGATCGAGCCGCCGGAGCTTGGGTTCGCAATCGATATCGGCGACCTGACACTGACCGAGTGCCAGATGGTGAACCAGTTCAAAGGCTCGAAAACCGTGCCGCCGCAGTTCACCCGCGGCTATGGGCTGGTGTTCGGCCACGCGGAGCGGAAAGCGATGGCGATGGCGCTGGTCGATCGCGCGATGCGGGCGGAAGAACTGGGCGAAGACGCGACAGCCCCGGCGCAGAATATCGAATTTGTCGTCTACCATTGCGACAATATCGAGGCGACGGGATTTGTGGAGCATCTGAAACTGCCGCATTATGTTGATTTCCAGAGCGAGCTGGAAGCGGTCCGCCGGATGCGGGCGGCCGCAGGGCGCCTCCCGGAGGCGGCGGAATGAAAGGCTACAATTTTGCCTACCTGGATGAGCAGACGAAGCGGATGATCCGCCGCGCGCTGCTGAAAGCCGTGGCAATTCCCGGCCATCAGGTTCCGTTCGGCTCCCGTGAGATGCCGTTGCCGTATGGCTGGGGCACCGGCGGGATCCAGGTGACCGCCTCCGTGCTGGGGGCCGACGACGTGCTTAAAGTGATCGACCAGGGTGCGGACGACACCACCAACGCGGTGTCCATCCGGCGGTTTTTCGCCCGGACGGCCGGCGTTCGCACGACCACGGTCACCGGCGACGCCACACTGATCCAGACCCGCCATCGGATACCGGAGGCGAGGCTGCGCGAAGATCAAATTATCGTCTACCAGGTGCCGCAGCCGGAGCCCTTGTACCGTCTGGAAGCATCGCGGGCGGAGACGCGCCGCATGCACGCACTGGCGGATTACGGCGTGATGCACGTGAAGCTGTACGAGGATATCGCCCGGCTCGGGCAGGTGGCGATCAGCTATGATTATCCGGTGATGGTGAATGGGCGCTACCTGACGGCGCCCAGCCCAATCCCAGCGTTCGACAATCCGAAGCTGCACATGATGCCGGCCTTGCAGTTGTTCGGCGCCGGTCGCGAGAAGCGCATCTACGCCATCCCGCCCTATACTCAGGTGCGCTCGCTGGATTTCGAGGACCACCCGTTCCGCGCCGGCCGTGCGCCGCACGCTTGCACGCTGTGCGGGGCGGACGATTCCTATCTGGACGAGGTCGTGGTGGATAATCGCGGCGGGCGGATCTTCGTCTGTTCCGATACCGATTACTGTGCCCGTCGACGAGCCGACGGCCATGTTGGCGCCCAGGGACTGCCGAAAGCCGCCGAATGACAACAGACTCGACCTTGCTGTCGGCACGGGGCCTGTCGCTGTTCTTCAGCGAGATACCGGCCCTTGTGGACGTCGATATCGATCTCTGGCCGGGCGAGATGCTGGCAGTGGTCGGTGAATCCGGATCGGGCAAGACGACGCTGCTCAACGTCCTGTCCGGCCGCATGATGCCGGACGCCGGCACGGTGTGGTACCGTGATCCCTCGGACCGGCTGCATGACGTTCAGGCCATGCCGGCACCCGACCTGCGCCGCCTGCACCGCTCCGAATGGGGCTTCGTGCATCAGGACCCGCGCGCCAATCTGCGCATGGGCGTCACCGCCGGCGGCAATGTGGGGGAGCGGCTGATGGCGAGCGGGGCACGCCATTACGGCCAGATTCGCGCCGCGGCTCTGGGATGGCTGCAGCAGGTGGAAATCGATGCCGACCGCATCGACGACCTGCCGCGCACATTCTCCGGCGGCATGCTGCAACGGCTGCAGATTGCCCGCACGCTGGTGACCAATCCGCGGCTGGTTTTCATGGATGAGCCGACCGGCGGATTGGATGTGTCGGTGCAGGCGCGGCTGCTCGACCTGATTCGCTCATTGGTTTCACGCTTCCGCATCGCCGCGGTGTTGGTGACGCACGATATTGCGGTGGCACGATTGCTGGCGCACCGTATCGCGGTGATGCAGCGCGGGCGGGTGGTGGAGACGGGCCTGACCGATCAGGTGCTCGATGATCCGCAACACCCGTACACGCAACTTCTGGTCAGCTCGGTATTGCAGGCATGACCGTGATGCTGCGCACCGAGGCGCTGGCGAAGGGATTCACGCTGCATCTGCGCGGCGGCCTGCATATTCCAGTGCTTGCCGGCATCGAACTGGACGTGCGGCGCGGCGAATGCGTCGCACTGGCCGGACCATCAGGCGCCGGCAAGACCACGCTGATGCGCAGCTTGTATGGGAATTACCGGGCGGATGGCGGCCGGATCCTGGTGCGTCATCGCGGCACCATGCTCGACCTCGCCGCCGCTGATCCACGTACTGTTCTGGCGGTTCGTCACGAGACGCTGGGCTATGTCAGCCAGTTCCTGCGCGTCGTGCCGCGTGTTCCGGCGCTGGATCTGGTTGCGGAGATCGCGATCGCGCGGGGTACGCCACCGGATCGCGCGCGCGCGGACGCGGATTCGCTGCTGTCGCGGCTGAACATTCCGGCCAGGCTGCACGGGCTGCCGCCGGCAACGTTTTCCGGGGGAGAACAGCAGCGGGTCAATCTCGCTCGCGGCTTCATCGGTGGCCAACCGATCCTGCTGCTGGATGAGCCGACCGCGTCGCTCGATGACGAGAACCGGGCGGTCGTGGTTGACATGATCCGGCAGGCGAAGGCCAGCGGTACTGCGATCGTCACCATCATGCACGATGCGGCGACACGCGACTCGGTGGCCGACCGGCTGTTCCGGCTGACATCGTTACAGGAAGCTGCATGACGCCCGAAAGCGTTCTGACCAACGCCATGCTTGTCCTCCCGGATGAGGCGATGCACGGCACCGTGGTGATCCATGGGTCGACGATCGCGGAGGTGCAGCCGGGCCGCTCACATCTTCCCGCAGCCCACGATCTGGCCGACGATTTCCTGATCCCCGGCGCGGTGGATCTGCACACCGACAATCTGGAGCGCCAGGTCTATCCCCGCAGCAATGCGCGCTGGCCGTCCCGCTCCGCGGTGATCGCGCATGACACGCAATGCGCGGCGGCCGGCGTTACCACGGTGCTGGACGCGTTCTGCCTCGGTGATCTCGGGTTCGACAAGGATCGGGTGCGAACATTCCGCGAAGGTGTGATCGACCTGGATGCGCTCGGCGCGGCGGGATTGCTGCGCGCCGAGCATTTCCTGCACCTCCGTTGCGAGGTGCCCGCGGCCGACATGCTGGAGCTGTTCGATTCCGTCAGCCACCATCCGCGCGTGCGCATGATCAGCCTGATGGACCATACGCCCGGTGTCGGGCAGTACGCCGATCTCGACCGGTATCGCGCGTTGCGTCGCCAGGGCGGCTTCCCGGACCATGAGATCGAACGCCGCATCACCCACCTGCAATCGGCGCGCGCCCGGCTGCGCGAGCCCAATCGGCGCGCGCTGCTGGATCGCCTGGCCGGTCGAAAGGTGGCGCTTGCCAGCCATGACGACCGGACGGAGACCGAGATTGCCGAAAATGCCGCGGTCGGAATTGGCGTGAGCGAGTTCCCGGTCACCATGATTGCCGCACGCGCCGCCCGGGCTGCCGGTATGCACGTGATTGCCGGCGCACCGAACCTCGTGCGTGGGGGATCGCATGCGGGCAATGTCAGCGTCGCCGAACTGCTGCAACATGAGCTGGTTGATGGTTTCGCGTCGGACTACGTACCGTCCAGCATGATAGAGGCGGCGTTCCGCGCTGCCCGCCATGTCGCGCTGCCATCGGCCGTCACGATGATCACCGACCGCCCGGCGCGGATTGGCGGACTGCACGATCGTGGCCGTATCGCTGCCGGATTACAAGCCGACCTGGTCCGGCTGCGTGTCCATGATGACCTGCCGATTGTCCGCCAGGTGTGGCGCGGCGGGGAGCGGATGGCCTGATGTCGCCGGATCCGGTTCGGGTGGCGGTCTATTATGCGCCGCTGCCCGACGATCCGTTGTTTGCGGAGTCGGCGACATGGCTTGGCCGTGATCCGGAGAGCGGGGCGCCGGCGCCGCAACCCGATATCGCCGGCCTTGCAGAAGTGACTGTAGAGCCGCGCCAATATGGGTTTCATGCAACGCTGAAACCGCCCATGCGATTACGCAGCGGCAAAAGCTGGGACGAATTCCGCGATGCTGCCGACGAACTTGCGTCGGGTATTGCAGCGTTCGCTCTGCCGCCGCTGACGGTGGCCAACGTGCACGGGTTCCTTGCGCTGCGCGAGGCCGAGCCGTCGCAGCACTTGCAGGCACTCGCTGACCTGTGCGTTGCCGCGCTGGACGAGTTCCGTGCCACACCGAGTGAAGCGGAGTTTGCACGTCGGCGGCGCGCCGGATTGTCAGCGGCGCAGGACGCGATGCTGCGGCGCTGGGGTTATCCGTACGTCTTCGGCACCTGGTTCTTCCACATGACACTGACACGGCGGCTGAACGCGGAAGAACGATCGCGGTATCAACCGGCCGCCGAGCATCATTTTGCCCGTGCGCTACTGGAAATGCGGCGGGTGACGGAGATCTGCCTGTTCACCCAGGCGAGCGCGGAGGCGCCGTTTCTGCTTGCCGAACGGCTGAAGCTGCGCGGCTGAGCGCATCGATGAATTGCGCAGCGCCCTGCTGCCGCGGTCCGTCGTTGCACACCCGCTCGACCGCTACCGAACCCGGCAGCCGTACCTCGCGCGCGAGGCGGGCGGCCATGTCCTTGGCATCCTCACGCCCGCGGCCGGCAAGCCGGGCAGCCAGCACAGCGGGCGGAGCGTGCACTTCGATGACGCGCACTGGAAACCGCCCCGCCGCATCGGCCACCGCATTGCGCGACACGTTCGCGACCACGACGCGGCCGGCTTTGATGTCCTCAGTGATGTCAGCCGGGATGCCATAGCGGAGACCGTGGGCCCGCCAGCTCAGTGCAAAGGCGCGGGCCTCGAACTGGGCGTCGGTCACCGCTTCATGGGCCTCTCCGCCTGCATCGGCAGGACGCGTGATCGTGCGGCGGACGAAGCGAAACCGCGGATCAGCCGACAGTGCGTCACGTGCCGCGTTCAACAATGTGTCCTTTCCAACCCCGCTCGGGCCAACCACGAGAACAAGGATGCCGGTCACAATCGCAACTCAGTCCATCAACCCCGTGGAGATCAGCACGTCTCGCAGGGCGTCGAGCGCGTGCGGGTCGTCGATGGGCAGCAATGGCGGGCGCGGCCATCCGCCGGGCTGGCCCAGCATGTTCATCGCCGCCTTGATCTGCGCCGGGGGCGATCCGAATATGCCACTCCAGTCTGGCCGGATCAGTTGGCGCATCAGCGCGCCATATTTGTCGGCGGCCGTCGTCGCGCCGGCAACATCGCCGCGCCAGAGACTCTCATAGAAAGCAACGGCAAAGCGTGCGCCAAGTGCACCGCCATCGATGTTCCCATCGCCGCCAAGCCCGCGCAGCAGAGCCAGTCCGGGCCGATTGATGAACCCGCCGAACATCCGCACCTTGTCGTGCAGCCTTTCCAGCGTGGCGACCGCCTGGGCAAAGTTCGCGGTGCTGTCCTTGAGAGCCACGACGTGCTCGATGCGCGCCAGTTCGATCGCGACGTCCCAGGTGATCTCGATGCTCACGCCACGCGCCCAGTTGTACACCATCAGCGGCAGATCGATGGCGTCCGAGATGGCCGAGAAGAACGCGATAATTTCACGCGGAGTTGGACACGCGTAAGGCGGCGCGGTGGACAGAATGCCGTCGGCGCCGATCTGTTGTGCATGCTGCCCAAGCGCAATCGTGCCGGCAGGGGTAAAAGTGGTGCACCCGATCACCACGGGGATGCGGCCAGTCAATTCCTCGACAGCGATCTCGGCGACGCGCCGGCGCTCCGCTTCGGTCTGCGAAAACCACTCGCCGGTACTACCATTCACCAGCACGCCGTGGATGCCAAGCGCGAGATAAAGCCGCAGAAGAGCACGCCAAGCCGGCTCATCGATCGCGCCCGCTTGCGTGAAGGGCGTAGGAGCGGCGGCCCAGTAGCCGCGCCACGCGACCGAATTGCGATCCATCGCCTTCAGTCTTCCTCGGTCTTCGTCAGCAGCAGGTCACGTATATCCCGCAGATGCTCGTTGCCCCAGAATAGCTCGTCATCGAGCAGGAAACTGGGAGTCCCGAAGACGCCCTTGTCCTCGGCGCCCCGCTGGATCGCCGCCAGCTCGCCACGCCCCGGTCCGGCGACATAATCGCCAAACCCCTCCGTGGCCCCGGCTTCGGCCAGCACGGCGGACAGCGCAGCCGGATCTTCGATGTCCAGCTCATGCTTCCAGAACCGCTCAAAGACCTTGTCATGGTAACGATGAAACACCGTCGCCCCTTGCCGTCTGGCGAACAGCATCCCGATCGCGGCGAGTGACGAGTCCCAGATCTTGCGAGGCCCCCGGATGACCAGACCGCGACGACGAGCCTGCCGTCGGCAATCCATATAGAGGTAGCGGACCCGCCGCCACTGGTGAGGATTGCGTTCGGATTGAACGACCTGACGGTTTTCATCCACCTCGGCGCTACCTAGGAAACTCGGGATATCCAGCACCAGTGGCAACCATTCGAGGCGGACGAGACCCTCGTCCTCCAGCGCGTAAGCCGGGTCTTTCGCCAGATACGCATACGGGCTTTTGTAGTCGGTATAGACCGTCAAGGTTCTCGGCTGAACCTCGATCATAGCCATTCGTCCGCGGAGAAATCCTCCTCCCGAAACTCGGCCCCGCGCATGTCTTCCTGCGCCCGGCGCAGCTCCGCCTGGCGCAGCTCCACGCGCCGGATCTTGCCGGAAATCGTCTTCGGCAGTTCGGCAAACTCGATCCGCCGGACCCGTTTGTACGGCGCTGCCCGCGTACGGACATGGCGGAAAATTGCCAGCGCGGTGCCGCGGTCCGCCGCCCATCCGATTGCCAGCATCACGTACGCTTTCGGCACCGACGTGCGCACCGGGTCCGGCGCCGGAACCACCGCCGCTTCCGCCACCGCGTCATGCTCGATCAGCAGGCTTTCCAACTCGAACGGGCTGATCCGGTAATCCGACGCTTTGAACACGTCGTCGGCCCGCCCGACGTACGTGTAGTATCCGTCGGCATCACGCGTCGCCACGTCGCCGGTACGGTATATCGTATCGCGCATCGGCGGAACGCTGCCATCGTCTCCCTGGTAACCAACCATCAGTCCAGTCGGTTTCGGTTCCAACGCAATGCACACCTCGCCCTCATCTGCATCCTGCCCGTCGGCATCCAGCAAGCGGATGCGGTATCCCGGCATCGGCTTGCCCATCGACCCGGGTTTCACCATCAGTCCCGGCGGATTGCCGATCTGGGTCGTGGTCTCGGTCTGGCCGTAGAAGTCGCGCACCGTCAGTCCCCAGGCGCTGCGCACAGTCTCGATCACCTCGGGGTTCAGCGGCTCGCCGGCCGAGCAGACTTCGCGCAGCCGGGTTTTCCAGTGCGTCAGCTCCTCCTGCACGAACATGCGCCACACCGTCGGCGGTGCACACAGCGTGGTCACTCCGCCCTCAGCGATCGCGTCCAACATGCCGCACGCATTGAATCGCGGCTGATTGGCGATGAACACCGTTGCTCCGGCATTCCAGGGCGCGAATACGCAGCTATACGCATGTTTCGCCCACCCGGGCGAGGAGATGTTCAGGTGCATGTCACCTGGCTGCAGCCCGAGCACGTACATGGTCGTCAGATGCCCGACCGGATAGCTGACCTGGCTGTGCTGCACCAGCTTTGGTTTGGCGGTGGTTCCGGAGGTGAAATACAGCAACAGCGGATCGGTCGCGCGCGTGTCCGCGTCAGGCGCAAACGTCGCCGGATGATGGCGCAAATCTTCGTAGGCATGCCATCCGGGGAACGCGCCGCCGACGCAGATCAGTGTCAGCCCTTTTGCTATCCCCTCGAACTTCGGCGCTTCCCCCGGTCCGGCGATTACGTGCCGCACGCGCCCGCGCTCGAACCGGTCCAACAAATCCGCCGGTGTCAGCAGCGTGCTGGCGGGAATCACCACCGCGCCAAGCTTCATCGCCGCAAGCATGGCTTCCCACAGCGCCACGACGTTGCCGAGCATCAGCAGGATCCGATCTCCGCGATGCACGCCCAGCGCCCGCAACCCGTTCGCCACCCGGTTGGACTGCTCGGCCAGTTCAGCGAAAGTCCGCTCCGCCGCCCCATCGCCGACGATCTTCAGCGCCGGCCGGTTCGCCGTTGCACCCCGCGCCAGCTCCGCATCGAACCAGTCCAGCGCCCAGTTGAAACGGTCCAGCACGGGCCAGGCGAAT
>DATDIC010000072.1:0-3946 GCA_036521275.1 Acetobacteraceae bacterium | reverse complement strand
GGGTTGAGCCCCATCGTCTCGGTGTCCACCGCGATGACGGGGCCAAGTTCCAGGCCCTCGGGCAGATCGTGCCGGTGGAGATGGAGGGTGGCGCCCGGCATGAACTGCGTCGCGCTCAATGGGCGGAACCTTTACGGATCGGTGGTTGCCACAGTGCTGGTGCCCAGGAGAAGACTCGAACTTCCACGACCTTGCGGCCACAGGTACCTGAAACCTGCGCGTCTACCAATTCCGCCACCTGGGCACGGGCGTAGGGTGGTCGCCGCGGAGCGGCAGGGCGCGGGATGTAGCGGTGGGGCGGGGCGGCGTCAACACGGGCTCGCCACGGCTGAGGCTGGGCGGCTGGAGGATGGGCCGCTGGAGGATGGGCCGCTTGAGGCGGACGGGATCTGCACGTAACAAAGTGCCATCACAGGAGAGTTCCATGGCGACGCGCAGCGTGGCGACGGTGTTCGGGGGGTCCGGTTTCCTCGGCCGCTATGTGGTGAGGCGGCTGGCGCAGAAAGGCTATGTCGTGCGGGTCGCGGTGCGTGACCCGATGAGCGCCGGGTTCCTGAAGACGATGGGGGTGGTGGGGCAGATCGTGCCGCTGTTTGCCCCGTTGAATGACGAGCCGGCGGTGCATCGGGCGGTGCAGGGCGCCGCGTTGGCGGTCAATCTCGTGGGCATCCTGGCGGAGCGGCGCAAGGGCGATTTCCAGCGCGTGCACGTGGAGGGCGCGGAGCGGGTGGCGCGGCTGGCCGCCGCAGCGGGGGTGCTGCGGCTGGTGCATATCTCGGCGATCGGCGCCGATCCGGCCAGCCCGAGCCGCTATGGCGCCAGCAAGGCGGCCGGGGAGGCAGCGGTGCGGCAGGCTTATCCGGCGGCGACGCTGCTGCGTCCTTCGATCGTGTTCGGACAGGAGGACCAGTTCTTCAATCGCTTCGCCTGGATGGCGCAGATGCTGCCGGTGATGCCGGTGATTGCCGGCGCGACACGGTTCCAGCCGGTCTATGTGGGGGACGTGGCAGATGCGGTGATGGCGGCGCTCGCGCGGGCGGACACGGCGGGCGAGCTGTTCGAGCTGGGCGGTCCGCGGGTGTGGAGCTTCCGCGAGATACTCGCCTACGTGCTGGTGCAGACCGCGCGCCGCCGCCCGATGATCAATGTGCCGATGGGTCTGGCCCGGCTGCAGGCTGCGATCGGCGAGTTGTTGCCGTCGAAGCCGCTGACCCGCGACCAGCTTCTGATGTTGCAGCGGGATAATGTGGTGGGCCCGGACATGCCCGGGCTGCCGGAGCTGGGGATCGTGCAGACGCCGGTGGAGCTGGTGGTGCCTTCGTATATCAGCCGGTTCCGGCCCGGTGGGGGGCGGCGCATTTTTGCCCGGGAGGCCGGGATAGGCGACAAACCGGACCTATCTTTCCTCGAGGGACGGGCGGCATAGCTGGTGCATCGGCGTGAGGCGCGAAATTAAGACAGTAAAAATGTCCTAATCGGCCCAAAACCCCTCGCCTGCCCCGCCTCTGCTCGCTATAGTGGCGCGAGTGCCGGATCGGGGCCGGTGCGTGCGTGCGCCAGAGATGCGGACGCCAAAGGGGGTGAGTATGCCGGAACGCATGCTGCGGTTTGTCGACGTGCCGCAACAGGGTCCTGCCAAGCGCCTGGTGGCGGAGCGCCGGCGTGATTTTCAGGAAATTTACCGGATCTTCGAGGACCGCGAGGCGGCCACGCAGGCCAGCCGATGCAGCCAGTGCGGGGTGCCGTTCTGCTCGGTGCATTGCCCATTGTCGAACAACATCCCCGACTGGCTGAAGCTGACCGCGGAAGGTCGGCTGGAGGAAGCCTACGGGGTTGCCTCGGCGACCAACAACTTCCCCGAGATATGCGGTCGCATCTGCCCGCAGGACCGGTTGTGCGAAGGCAACTGCGTCATCGAGAAGGGCTATGAGAGCGTCACCATCGGCTCGGTGGAGCGGTACATCACCGATACGGCGTTCGAGCGCGGGTGGGTGAAGCCGATCCGGCCGCGTCGGGAGCTGGACCGGTCGGTCGGGATCATCGGTGCCGGGCCGGGGGGATTGGCGGCGGCGGAGGAACTGCGGCGGTTCGGCTACCAGGTGACGGTGTACGACCGGCACGACCGCGCCGGCGGGCTGATGATCTATGGCATTCCCAATTTCAAGCTGGAGAAGCAGGTGGTGCTACGTCGCCACGAGCTGTGCCAGCAGTCCGGCATCCGGTTCGAGCTGAACTGCGCGGTGGGGGACACGGTGTCGTTTGCCGAATTGCGCCAGCGGCACGATGCGGTGCTGGTGGCCACCGGGGTCTATCGGGCCCGCGAACTGGGCGGGCCGGGCATCGGGCTGCCGGGGATCGTTGCGGCGCTGGACTACCTGATCGCGTCGAACCGCGAGAACCTGGGCGACGAGGTGCCTGACTTCGCGTCGGGATTGCTGAATGCGCGCGGCAAGAACGTGGTGGTGATCGGTGGCGGTGACACCGCGATGGATTGCGTGCGCACCGCGGTGCGGCAGGGCGCGAAATCGGTGAAGTGCCTGTACCGGCGCGACCGGGCGAACATGCCCGGGTCGATGCGCGAGGTGCGGAACGCCGAGGACGAAGGGGTGGAGTTCGTGTGGCTGTCGGCGCCGGAGGCATTCACCGGGCGCGACAAGGTGAGCGGCGTGCGGGCGATCCGCATGCATCTCGGGCTGCCGGACGCGACCGGGCGGCAGGCGGTGGAGACGATCGAGGGCAGCCATTTCACGGTGAAGGCGGACCTGGTGGTGAAGGCGCTGGGGTTCGACCCGGAAGCGCTGCCGGTGATGTTCGACGAGCCGGGGCTGGCGGTGACGCGCTGGGGCACGCTGAAGGTGAACCATCGCACGTTCATGACCAGCCTGCCGGGGGTGTTCGCGGCGGGGGACATCGTGCGCGGGGCGAGCCTTGTGGTGTGGGCGATACGCGACGGGCGCGATGCGGCGGCGCAGATGCATGCGTGGATGGAGCAGCGGGCTGCGCTGCCGGTGGCGGCGGAGTGATGGGTTTTTGCCATGTCCTTTCAGTTGCGACGTTTGGCGACGGGAAGACGTGGGTGCCCGGGACAAGCCCGGGCATGACGGGTGGTGGCCGCGGAGGACGGGTGGACGGATCGGATGACGCTGAACCGCATTGTTGCAGCCGAAATGCTTCCGCGACTGCGCTTGCGCCTGCAGTTCGCAGATGGATTTGCCGGGATCGCGGCACTCGCGGACACGGTGCGGATTGGCGGGGTTCTTGGGGCCATCGGAGACCATCCCGAGAGTTTCAGGATTCTTGAAGGCGGACGTGCGGTCGTGTGGACAGATGCGGATGGCGATGAGATCGACCTTTGCGCCGATGCCTTGCGTCTGCTGGCTGAAGGGGCTGCCGTCAGGGCGGCGGAATAGCACCATGCATGGTTTTCCGGCCGCGGTTGTCGTGAACGGATGAGAAAGAGGGGCACCATGGATCACTCCGCGTCGGATTTCGTTGCCTCCTGGAATGAAAATGTCGCGGCGCTGCGGCACACCTACGACCCGGCGCAGGAACATGATGCGTGCGGGGTCGGGTTTGTCGCTGCGCTGGATGGGCAGAAGCGACGCGATATCGTGCAGGCCGGCATCGATGCGCTGAAGGCGGTGTGGCATCGCGGCGCCGTCGATGCCGACGGCAAGACCGGCGATGGCGCCGGCATCCATGTGGAGATCCCGCAGGATTTCTTCGCCGCCGCCGTGCAGCGCGGTGGCGCCAAGCTGATGCCGGGGCCGATCGCGGTGGGCCAGGTGTTTCTGCCCAAGACCGATCTCGGCGCGCAGGAACGCTGCCGGCAGATCGTGGAGACCGAGATCCTGAATTTCGGCTACCTGATCTATGGCTGGCGACAGGTGCCGATCAATGTCGAGTGCATCGGCGAGAAAGCCAACGCCACGCGGCCCGAGATCGA
>DATDIC010000071.1:0-2482 GCA_036521275.1 Acetobacteraceae bacterium | reverse complement strand
AGTTCGAAGGACGGCCGCATTCCGGTGCCCCCCGGTGGAGGGATGCTGGATGTCACGGCGACCTTCGGATTCCTGGCGGCGGTGACCAGCAAGCTCAGGTTTGGCACGGGCGTCGCTCTCGTGCCGCAGCGGAACCCGATCTACACCGCGAAAGAGATGTGCACGCTCGACTGGTTGACCGAGGGGCGGATCGACTTCGGCATTGGTGTTGGCTGGAACAAGGAGGAAGTCGAAGCCTGTGGCTACCGATGGGAGGATCGCGGCGCCCGCTGCGATGAGTTCATGCAGGTCATGCGCCGGCTGTGGACCGAAGACGTCGTCGATTTCAAGGGCAAATGGGTGCAATTCGAAACAATGCGGATGGACCCGAAGCCCATTCAGAAGCCGCATATTCCGATCATCGTCGGTGGTTACGCCGATGCCGCGCTGCGCCGTGCGGTTCGGTACGGTGCGGGCTGGTATGGTTTCAACCGCGACATCGACGCGACGAAAAACATGCTGGAACGCCTGGACGTCGCCTTCGCCAAGGCCGGCAAGGCCCGCAGCCCGGAGTTCCAGATCATCATCACCCCGCCAGTCGCGATGCCAATCGAGGCTATGGCCGAATACGCCGAACTGGGCGTGCACCGTCTGGTGGTCAATCTGGGCAGCCAGCGGCCGGACCGTGTGGGGCCGCGTCTGGCGGAAATCGAGACATTGGTAAGGACAGGCACCTGACCGCTGGTGGTGGCCGGATCGCAGGGATGTCGCAAAGCTCATGGATATCGCCGTCTCGATTGCCCGCGGGCTGGTGTGGACGTAGCCTCATCGCATTCGTTGGTTACGGGTGGGGTGAGGGGCGAGGCCGGACGCCGCGCCGGCCCCAATGCCGCTTTGTCGGGAAGGGCTGGAACCGCCAAACCAGCCACTCGATCGCCGGCCGTACTGGCGCTGGCGCGGGTCAGTCGGTGGCGCCCGCGAGCGACTCGTCAAGACGGCCGCCTCCCGACCCGGCGGATGATCAGTGCCACCGAGATGCAAAGCAGCAGCATAAATCCGCCAATGAGAAGGAAACTCGCGCTGACGCCCACGCGGTCGGCGATCACGATCGACGTGAACCGCTGGCCCGTTTGGCGAAGACCGACGACAGCGCCCTGCTGATGATGGCCGGCGGCGCGCGCCTGGACGGACAACACCAAAGGCTGGATCACGCCTTCAAGCCATCCGCGCATCACCTGAAACAGCAGCAGCATTGCCAGGACGCCGCCGAGCAGCGGCGTCAACGCGATCAGCAGGATCGAGATCGCGGTGCCACTCAGCATCGTGCGCTGCGCGTTGCCGAGGCCCATGGCGCGCCCGGCAAACAGCGCTCCAAACCCGCTGGCTATTTCAGCCGCCGAGAACAGCACGCCGATTGTTGTGCCTACCAGCCCCGCCTGCTTGAGATAGACAACATAGACCGATGTCTGGATGCTGTAGGTGCTATTGCGCATTGCCATAATCGCCAGCGACAAGGCGATCGCCGGAATGGCGAGCAGCATCAGCGAGGCCCAATAATCGGAAAGCCGGGGCCAGACATCGCGGGCGCGGAACCGGGCGCGCACCGCACCCTCGTGGTGTGGTGAGGCGAAGATCTCCGCCTCGGGGGCACACAGCAAGGCGACGATCAGCACGCCGCCCCATACGACGCCGATCATATAGGACAGCCAGGTGCCGCCGAAATCCCACACCGCGCCGCCGAGCATTGGCGCGGTGGTCGAACCGAGTCGGGCGAAGAATGTAAACCGCCCGAGACAGCGCGCCTCGCCTATGGCCAACTGCGCGATCAGTGTCTGAGCCCCAGACCAGGCGAACGACACCGCGGCGCCGTTGACCAGTTGCAAGGCCAACAAGCTCCAGAACCATGGCACGAGGGGGAACAACGGCGCCAGAACCATACTGGTCCAGACAAAGAACAGCGTGACCTTGCGTGTGCCAAAACGGTCCATCAGCACGCCGATGTGGATCGAGAGAAACATCGCCACGATGGAGCGGGCGCCGACCAGGATGCCCACTTCGGCGGCGTCGAACCCAAGCGACAGCGCGTAAAGCGGCATCAGAAAGGTATAGAAATCGACATAGCCCATGCTGAACGGCGCGGCGACATACAGCGCAGTCAGCGATCGAGTGCCGGCACAATTCATGCAGGCGGCCATTCCGACGATGGCGCGGGCTTATTCTCCTGCGCTTCCCGGCATTCTTCACCGCCAGTCACGGCGTCGCTGCCGAAATCCAAAAGTCGCCAATCAGAGCGCAGCCCGGTGCCGGCATCGGAGACGGCGTCTGGACGCAGAGAAACGGCTGTGGTCGGGGTTTTATAGCGTGATGACCATGCCATCGCGATCCCTGAAAACGCGGCGACGTCGTCGACAAAATATTGCGCGCGCAGCAGGCGGTCCATCGCAGTACCAGCAGCGTGGCACAGCGCTTCCACATAGTCGTATAGCGCAGCGGCTTGGATGTA
>DATDIC010000070.1:0-4932 GCA_036521275.1 Acetobacteraceae bacterium | reverse complement strand
ATCCGTCCGCCGATTCCACCGCGATGCGGATATTCTCGCGGATCGTCAGCTCGGGAAAAATCTCCGTCACCTGGAACGTCCGCGCCATGCCCATCGCCACCCGCCGCACCGCCGGCACCCGCGTGATGTCCTTGCCGTCCAGCAGGATCTGCCCCGAAGTCGGCGGGAAAAATCCGGTGATCAGGTTGAAGAACGTCGTCTTGCCGGCCCCGTTGGGACCGATGATCGCCCGCAGCTCCCCCTGTTCCACCCGCAACGACACCTGATCCACCGCCACCAGGCTGCCGAACGCCTTGCTGGCATTGCGTACCTCCAGCAAGCTCATGCGGCAGCCCGACGACGAATGAAACCAAGTATCCCGCGCGGGAAGAACAGCACCACCACCACGAAGATCAGCCCGATCCAGCTCATCCAGTTCACCGTCATGGACGAGATGGTGTCCTGCAGCACCACGAACATCGCCGCCCCGATCAGCGGCCCCCAGAAGCTGCGCATCCCGCCCATCACCGCCATGATCACGATGTCGCCCGACATCACGTAGTTCAACGAGCTGGGATCGGCAAAATTGTTCAGCAACGCATACAGCGACCCGGCAATCGCGGCAAAAAAACACGACACGGTGAACGACAGCCAGATATGCAGTTCCACCGGAATGCCCAGGAACAGCGCCCGCCGATGGTTCTCCCGCACCGCGATCAGCGTGCGCCCGAACGGCGAGCGCAGCAGCAATGCCATCAGCCCCACCGCCAGCGCGAACACCACCAGCACGAAGTAATAGAACGTGGTGCCGTTGTCCTGGATATCGAACGGCCCGATCGGCTGGCGCTGGAACCCGCGCAGCCCATCATAGCCGCCGGTGAAACTGTTCCAGCTATACGCAATGTAGTAGCAGATCTCCCCGAACGCGATCGTCAGCATGGCGAAATACACGCCACGTCGCCGCACGATCAGCGCCCCGAACAGCGCGCCGCCGATGGTGCCCGTCAGGATGCCGATCAGCACCGCCAGCGGCGTGCTGTTCGCCAGGTACCGCAGCGTCAGCCCCGCGCCATAGCAGCCCAGCCCGAAATAGGCGGCGTGCCCGAAGCTCATCACCCCGGTAAAGCCCAGCAGGAAGTTCAGCCCCATCGCCGCCAGCCCGAAGATCAGCACGCGCGAGGCCAGCGCCGTATAGCCGCCCGCCGCGCCGATCCACAGCGGCACCGTCAGCAGCACCAGCCAGATCAGCGCGGTGCTCCACCAACTGCCGCGCGCGGGCCGCGCGAACACCGCGCCGAGCGTCGTGGTGCTCATACCAGCATGCCTTCCTCGCCCAGCAGCCCGCGCGGCCTGATCAGCAGGACCAGCGTCATGATGACATACATCACCACCTCGTTGCCGGACGGGAAGAACACCGTGGTCACCGCCGCCGCCACCCCGATCAGCACGCCGCCGATCAGCGTGCCGGTCAGGCTGCCCACTCCGCCCACGATGATGGCGATGAAGCTCGGCATCAGCAGGTCATCGCCCATGTTCGGATTGAGCCCGATCTGCCCGCCCGCCAGCACCCCCGCCAGCCCGGCCAGGAAGATGCCGAGCGCGAAATTGAACGACCGCAGCCAGCGCACATTGATCCCCAGCGCCGCCACCGTTTCCATGTCCAGCGTGCCGGCGCGGATCCGCGTCCCCATCCGCGAAAACCGCAGGAACAGGAACAAGGCCGCCACCGCCACGATCACCACCGCGATCAGGAACAGCCGATACCCGGTCAGGAAGAAGAACTGGTTGCTCAGCGGCTGGCCGAGCACCGCCGGCACGCTCAGCGGCAGCCCGTTGGATCCCCAGATGGAGCGGCACACGTCCTGGATGATGAACGCCAGCCCGAACGTCAGCAGCAGGCTGTACACCGGATCGCGCGAGTAGACGCGGCGGATTATCGTCCGCTCCAGGATCAGCCCGATCAGCGCCACCCCGAACGGTGCCACCAGCAACGCCGGCCAGTAGCCGATGATGGGCCCCAGCACGAAGGCGAAATACCCCCCCAGCGCCAGGAAGTTGCCATGCGCGAAATTGATCACGTTGGAAAGGTTCAGGATCAGCGCCACGCCCAGTGCCATCAGCACATAGAACAGGCCGATGATGATCCCGTTGAATACATTGAATAGAACCAGCGTCAGCATCTACCTCTCCCGATCCCCCCACCTCTCCCGCTGCTGTCTCCCGGCCCCCCACCTCTCCCGCTGCGCGGGAGAGGTCGGTTTGCGCAGCAAACCGGGTGAGGGCCTAAGCGATTCCCGCTTTGCGGGAGAGAGCTTGCCCCGGACTTGATCCGGGGTCGGTTTGCGCAGCAAACCGGGTGAGGGTCCGCCCTAAGCCGTCGGCCAGGTCATCTTGCAGCCGGTCTCGCTCACCGGCCCGTCCGCTTCTTCGCCCGGCACCACGTTGGCCACCGTGAACACATTCGCCGGATCTCCCTGCGGCGGATGCACCTGGCCCACGAAGACGCCGGACATCAACTGGTGATCGCCCTCCCGGAACACGATCTTGCCCGACTGCAGCGCAACCTCCGGCGGCAGCGTCATCCCGGCGGTCGCCTTGGCCAGCTTGATCGCATCCAGGCTCTTGGCGTCCTCCGCGGCCAGGCGGAATGCGTTGATCCCGACATAGGCGAACCAGTGCCGCGCGCTCGCGGCGGGCACCTTGAACATCTTCTTGATGCCGGCATTGAACTCCGCCACGTGCGGAACCCCCGGCTGGTTCCACCACCATTCCATGTCCCACCAGCCCGTCTGCGCCGCCGCCGGCACCGAGACGATGCTTTCCAGCTCGAACAGCGCGCCGCCGAGCGCCATTTCCTTGTCCATGCCGAACTGCACGAACTGCTTCATGCAGTCGATCTGCGCCAGGCCGCCCATGTTGTTCAGCAGCACGTTCGGCTTGTACGCCTTGGCCTTGATCAGGCTGGCCGAGAAGTCCGTGCTGCTGATCGGCAGCATGTCGGCCTGGTACTCGCCGCCGGCTTTCTTCAGGTTCTTGATGAAGCCTTCCTGCAGCGTGTGGCCATATGCGTAATCCGGCGTGATGAAATACCACCGCTTGCCGAACCGCTTGATCAGCTCGGACGACACCGCGTTGGCGTCCATGCTGGTGGTGTTGCAGACGCGGAACACGTTCCACTTGCAGGAACTGCCGGTGATCGGGTCGGTGTGGCCGCCGGGCACGATCTGGTAGATCTTGTGCTCGCTGGTGACCTGCGACAGCGCATAGGCAATCGCCGAGTTCACGTCGCCATAGATGGCGTTGACCTTGTCGCGATTGATCAGCTTCAGCGCCTTCTCCACGCCGGTGCCGACATCGTTGGCCGAATCCTCGACCAGCAGGTCCAACTGGCGCCCGAGAACGCCGCCCTTCTGATTGATTTCGGCGACCGCGTATTTGGCGCCCTGCACCTCGGTCTGCGCCAGCGCCGACAGCACGCCGGTCAGCGGGTCGATGAAGCCGAGCTTGATCGGCTCCTCGCCACGAGCGCTGATGATCGGCGGCATCGCCAGTGCCATCGCCCCCAGCGAGGCGCCGGCCTTTATAAGCGTGCGCCGGCCCAGAGCGGGCCTGTTCCTGCCTTCCATTCCGTCGTCTCCCGTTATGCCGAACACGCTTGCGCCGACACCAGTTGTTGCCTCGTCATGCAGATAGCGCCAGGACGGGGCCGCCGTCGAGGCCTCATTTGCCGGCGTCGCGGCATCGCCGCGCACCCCCTCCCGCCCCGCTGGCAGGCGCGATACCATCGCCCGCAACCTTGACGGAGACCCCCCCGATGGCCGGATTGATCGAAGCCAAACTGGCGGAACTCGGCATCACCCTGCCGCAGCCGATGCCGCCGATCGCCACCTACGTGCCGTACGTCATCACCGGCGACCTGGTGGTCATCTCCGGCCAGGTACCGGCGGTGGATGGCAAAGTGTCGGTGACCGGCAAGCTCGGCGACAGCGTGTCCATCGAGGACGGGCAACGGGCGGCGCAGCGCTGCTTCATCAACGTGCTCGCGCATCTCAAGATCGCCGCCGGCGGCGATCTGGACCGTGTCAGCCGCGTGGTGCGTCTCGGCGGCTTCATCGCCAGCACCGCCGCCTTCACCGACCACGCACGGGTGATGAACGGTGCCTCCGATCTCGCCGTGGCGGTATTCGGAGAGGCCGGCCGCCACGCCCGCAGCACGATCGGCGTCGCCGCCCTGCCGCTGGATGCCGCGGTGGAAGTGGAGGGCATGTTCGAACTGTCATAGGCCGCCGTCATGCCCGACGGGTCATCCGCGCTCACGCTGACGCTGCACGCCGCCATCTCCGAAGTGCCGGCGGCCGACTGGGATGTCTGTGCCGGCACCGGCAATCCGTTCGTCAGCCACGCTTTTCTGAGCGCGGTGGAAGACAGCGGCTCGGCCAGCGCGCGCACCGGCTGGTTGCCGCAGCACGCGGCGTTGCGCGATCCGGCCGGCACCATCGTCGCCGTCGCGCCGATGTACGCCAAGTCGCACAGCTACGGCGAATACGTGTTCGACCACGGCTGGGCGCACGCGCTGGAGCGTGCCGGCGGCGACTACTATCCCAAGCTGCAGGTCGCGGTGCCGTTCAGTCCCGTGCCGGGCCCGCGGCTGCTGTGCCGCGCCGGTGTTTCCTTTGAACTGCTCGGCACCGCGCTGATCCAGGCCTGCCGGGAGCTGAACCTGTCTTCGGTGCACGCCACCTTCTGCACCGAGCCGGAATGGACCGCGCTGGCGGAAGTCGGCTGGCTGCAACGCCTCGGCATGCAGTTCCATTGGGACAATTCCGGCTACGCGAGCTTCGACGATTTCCTGGCCGCGCTGTCATCGCGCAAGCGCAAGGTCATCCGCCGCGAACGGCGCGACGCCAATGCCGCCGGCCTGAGCTTTCTCGCGCTGTCCGGCAGCGACATCAC
>DATDIC010000069.1:0-3776 GCA_036521275.1 Acetobacteraceae bacterium | reverse complement strand
AGTGCCTGGGACAGGGGCGTTGCGGTCGTACCGATCGTCGGCTCGACCGCCACCACGAGGAAATGGCCGGGTGCGAGATGTTGCCGCTTGGCGAAAGCGTCGGGGTCCTCGGTGCCGAACGTATCGAGCACCGTCAGGCTGACCGCCGTATTCTGCCCGGCCAGATCGATGATCGACTGCGCCGGAATGCCTTCGGTGAGGACATCGGATGGGCGCGTGACGGACGCAGTGACGGGCAGCAGGAACACGCGATTTTCGAAGCCGGCCGCACGGGCGCAGACATAGACCACGACGCGTGGGTCGGTCGCCAGCGTCTTGCGGTGGGCGAAATCGCTGAGCGCGGCGCTCATTGCCCCGTTCGACGCATCGATCTGGCTGATGACGTCGAAGCCGAGCTGTTGCAGGCGGTTGGCGACCGCCTGGGCAGACGCGGCGCATCCCGGCACCGGCGGCATGTTGGCGTAGGCGGACTGGCCGAACACCAGTGCGAGCCGTCCAGGCGCCGGTTCGGCGCGCGCGGAGCCGGCGGCGACCAGGGCCAGGCAGATGGCCGCCACCGGGCCGATCGTGCGACATCCGCGGCTGGTCATCGGCTGGCGTCCTTGCGCGCGTTGTTCATTGGTTTTTATCTGCACGGGCAAATCAGAGCAGAACCTGGTGAAGATCGTGTTGCGGCGGCGGGCTTCCTGACCCGGCAAAACCCCCATCATTGGCGGAATGTAGCGCAGGTCGGCGCGGCATTGCACGCCCAGCGCGAACGAGGGGCAGCCTGAAGGCTCCGGATGGCGTTCCGGCACAGGCGAGGCAGCCAGAACAAAGCCAGAATCCTCGGCGGCGCGAATCGGTTGTGTTGCTGGGTTTCCTGCCCCATATTCGTTCATCGATGGTGCGGCGGCATTCTAGAATCCGCCAAGGAATTCGCTGGCTGATTTTAGAATGTTCTCAGAACAAGAGAGATGTGATGCCGAGGAGGCAAGGAGCGGGCAGCCAACGTCATCGGAATCCGGCGAGTTCCGGGGTAGCCCGCGCATGACCAAGCCGACACTGGAGAGACGTGGCGAGGTCGACGAAGGCGGCGGTCGGATACTGAGATGAAACCGTCCGATCGCGATCTTGAGGGGATTGTCGAGCAGTTGCTGAAAGAGCGGTTCCCGGGGGCGGAGGTCGATCGGGTAGCGGTCGATCCAGATACGGACGCCGACGGAGATCCGGTGTTGCGAATTACGGTGGTGCTCTCCACCGCACCCGCAATTCTGCAAAAGGAACGGCTGGTGAGCTTTACGCGCCACCTGAAATCCAGACTTCATGAGGTTGAGGTCGGCGAATTTCCTATTCTCAGTTTTGTTTCAAGAACTGAAGCGAACAAGCTGAAGCTTGCAACCGGCTGACCTGATAAAAACCGCGCATATATTGCTGGTCTCGAACAATCGGCGGCCAGCGATGGTGAGTTGTCGGCGCGCGGTAAGTTCTTGTTACTATGCCCTGTTCCATTGCCTCGCCCGGGAATGTGCCGATCTGATTATCGGCGGACCCGGTTCGGCTCGAAGCCAGGAGGCTTGGCGCCAGGTATATCGGTCTCTGGAGCACGGACCGACAAAAGACAGGTGCTCCAATGCAAAGATGATAAGTAAGTTCCCAAGGGAAATAGAGGACTTTGCCAATGCGTTTGTAACGATGCAGGCGAAACGTCATGATGCGGATTACGATCCATTTGCCAAATTCACCAAATCCTCGGTGGAAATAGATATCAAGCTTGTTGAGCAAGCAATAAAGGACTTCCGGCGGGCAAAAACATCGGATCGAAGGGCATTTTGCGCGTATGTTCTGCTGAAAAGCCGCGCATCATAACGAGAACGATGCCGACCAGCCCCCACCAATACGGCCTGGGGCAGGAACAAGCTGTCCTACGACGCCGGCAACCCGGACGAACTCACGCGGTGTCGCGGATGACCAGCTCGAACCCGCAATCCACCACTGGCGTCTCGATCTCCTCCCCGGCGATGCGCGCCAGCAGCAAGGCGCCGGCATGCTGCCCGATCGCCCGGCGGGGAATGCGCACCGTGGTCAGCGGCGGCTGAATGCAGGCCGCGATCTCCATGTCCTCGAACCCGGCGATCGCCAGCGCGCCCGGGACCGCCAGTCCGCGCCGCTGACACTCGAACAATGCGCCCACCGCAAGCACGTCGGAGGTGCAGAACAGCGCATCGACGTCCGGGCGCTGCCCCAGCAATACGCGCAGCGCCGCCGCGGCCGCCGCTAGCGTCATCGGCATTTCGGCCACCAGCCGCTTGTCGTCGTCCAGCCCGAGTTCCGCCAGCGCCTGCCGATAGCCGTCCAGGCGCTGGGTCTGGCGGTCGTTGTGCTCGCGCAGCGGCGTGAACAGGGCGATGCGGCGGCGTCCGGACAGGGCCAGATGGCGTGTCATGGCATACGCAGCGCCGGTGTTGGAGAAGCCCACCGCAAGGTCGATCGGCGGCTGCGGCAGGCAGGCGATTTCCACCGTTGGCGTTCCCGCCTGCCGCAGCAGTGCGTGCGTGCCCGGCGTGTGCGTCGATCCGGTGAGATAGATGCCGTCGGCGCGCCGGCCGATGAACTCGCGCACCAAGGTTTCCTCTTCGGCGATCGAGAAATTGCTCTTGCCGAGCAGGAGCTGGTAGCCGCGCGGGCGGATGACCTCCAGCATGCCTTCGATGAAATCCGCTGCGATGGAATTATCCAGCGTCGGTACCACGGCGGCGATCATGCGGGTGACGTTGGAGGCGAAGCTGCTGGCGATGCGATTGGGGATGTATCCGGTTGCCTTCACGGCAGCGTCCACGCGCTCGCGCGTCTTCGCCGCGACGCGTTCCGGCTCCGCCAGCGCGCGGCACACCGTAATGGCCGATACGCCGGCCAGGGCGGCCACCTGACGGACGCCGACCGCGGCTATCTTCCGCTGCTTCATGTGCCGGCTGAATAAAGTGCGTTGCTTGACATCGCCACGCTGTTACCGGTACCAGACGGCGGCAACGACGACAACCGCCGGAGGAGTGGAGCAATCGTCGCCGGGGCCGGGCAGCGTTGGCCGGGTCGCGTTGGCCGGTCAGCGTTCCGGCAGGGCTTGGGGGCCTCGATGGTGAGCAGGATCAGGGCGGTTTCCGCACCGGCGACATGGCCGGTCTTTCGGTCCCGCCTGGCCGCGCCGCGGCTGTTCCACACCAGCAACAGTGCCGCCTTGGTCTACGTCCGCACCATGGCGGGCTTCGTCCTGGTCTGGTGGCTAGGCGCGATCGCCATCGGCAATCCCGTGCTGATGCCCACGCCGCTGGCGGCGGCACAGGCGCTGGTCGATCTTGCCGGCAATGGGGAACTTGCGGACAACGTCCTTGTCAGCCTGCAGCGGCTTGGCATCAGCTTCGGCTTCGCCTGCGTGGTCGGCATTCCGCTCGGGCTGCTGATCGGGCTGAGCGTGCTGGCGCGCGACCTGTTCGAGCCGATGGTGGAGATGCTGCGGCCCATCTCGGGCATCGCCTGGGTGCCGCTTGGCCTTTACCTGGTCGGCATCGGAGACACGCTGCCGATCCTGATCATGTTCTACGGCGCGGTGTTTCCGCTGGTGCTGAACACCGCGGCCGGCGTGCAGGGGGCGGACCGGCGGCTGGTGCAGGCGGCGCGGACGCTGGGCGTGGGACGGTGGCAGATTTTCCGCCAGGTGCTGCTGCCCGCCACGTTGCCGAGCATGCTGGTGGGTGCGCGGCTGGCGGTCGGCGCAGCCTGGATTTCGATGGTTGCCGCCG
>DATDIC010000068.1:0-5459 GCA_036521275.1 Acetobacteraceae bacterium | reverse complement strand
CGCAGGCGGTGAAAGCGTGGGCGGGGCATGCTCGGGTTGTGTCCTGCGTTTGCCGGGCACAAGCTTAGCGGCATGCGACAGGCGGTGCACCGGATCAGCGTCGATACGGCGGGGCGGACGTTTACCGACGTGACCGCGGCGCTCGGCGAATGGATTGCCGGCGAGGGGATCGTGACCGGGCTGCTGACAGTGTGGTGCCGGCACACCTCCGCGAGCCTGGTGGTGCAGGAGAATGCCGATCCGGATGTGCGGGCCGACCTGGAGGCGTTCTTCCGCCGGCTGGTGCCGGAAGGGGCGCTGTATCGGCACAGCGACGAAGGGCCGGACGACATGCCGGCGCATATCCGCGCGGCGCTGACGCTGACGCAGGTGTCGATCCCCGTCGAGCATGGGCGGCTGGCGCTGGGCGCCTGGCAGGCGGTGTATTTGTTCGAGCATCGGGCGGCGCGGCACCGGCGGGAATTGGTCCTGCACCTGATCGGGGAATGATAACCGTCGGCGCCTAATATGATACCAAACGGCCTTGAGCATGACCCATGTTCGTCATTCCCGCGAAAGCGGGAATCCAGACCCGGAATTTCGTGGGCGCTCGCCTGGATGCCGGCTTTCGCGGGCATGACGGATCTCGAGTGGTCGTCCGACGCGATCAGATGAGAGCATTCTGGTTCGACGTTGATCGACGTTGCGCCACCCTTCATCTTATCATCGTCTGGTTCCCGTCTCCACCTGGAGCATCGCAATGAGCGCGGAGTCCGAGGGAGCTTCCATCGCCGATGGAAGGCGCGCGTCCCAGGACGCACTCACTTCGGAAGACCTCGATCGCGCGAGAGATCGCAGCCGCATCCTTGCCGCCCGGCGTGACGGTCGTCGCGGGGTGCTGGTATGGCTCCTGCTTGGGCCCGGCGTCCTGGTCATGCTGGGCGAGAATGACGGCCCGAGCATGCTGTCCTATGCGGCCAGCGGCGCCACCTATGGGCTGGGTTTTTTCCTGCCCTTCATCGCCGTTACATTTGCCGCGGCTTTCGTCATTCAGGAAATGACGATGCGGCTCGGCGCCGTGACCCATCGCGGTTATGGCGAGCTTATCTTCCAGCGTTTCGGACGCATCTGGGGCTGGCTCTCCACCGGCGACCTCGTGGTTGTGAACCTCGTTACGCTTATCACTGAAATCATCGCGATCCGGGTCGGGATGGGATTTTTCGGCATTTCCACCCCGGTCGCGGTCGGCTGCGCCGTGGCGACCGTGGCACTGAGCGCCTGCGGCAGCCGCTATTCGCGCTGGGAGCGCGTGGGCATGAGCCTGGCGCTGTTCAATCTCGTGTTTTTGGTCGTCGCCGTCATGGCGCACCCCGCGCCCGGCGCGGTCGCTGCCGCGCTGCTGACCTGGACGCCGCTCCCGCAGGGGACCGCCGCGGCGTTCCTGCTGGTGCTGGCGTCAAATGTGGGGGCCGCCGTGACGCCGTGGATGCTGTTTTTCCAGCAAAGCGCCTCGGTCGATAAAGGCCTGACGCGGCGCGATATCGCGCATGGGCGCGTAGATACGCTGGTCGGCACGATACTCGCGGTGATTGCGGGCTGTGCCGCCCTGGTCGCCACCACACCGCTCTTCACGCACCACATCGACACATCGAACATCCAGGGCGGCGCCGGGTACGCCGAGGCCCTGCGTCCGCTGATCGGCGCGCCGGGAGCCGCGCTGTTCGCGCTTGGCCTGATCGAGGCGGGCGCGATCGCGATGCTGATGGTTTCCGCCAGCACCGCCTATGCGGTTGGACAAGTGGTCGGGGGAGCTGGACACAGTTTCAACCGATCACTGAGCGAAGCGCCGCTGTTTCATGCCGTCAATATCGGGATAGCGGCCATCGCCGGACTGATCGTGCTGATCCCCGGAGCGCCGCTGCTGGCGATTTCGTTGCATGCCAATCTGCTGGCAGCCGTGCTGATGCCGCCAGCCCTGGTATTCCTGCTGGTCCTGGTGAACGATCGCGAAATCATGGGGGCGCAGGCGAATTCATGGTACTCCAATCTGATTGGGAGTCTGATCACCGTGTTCGTGACCGTGGCCGGCACGGCGTACGCGATCGTCGCTTTCCTGGGCACCTTCGCCGGCACTGCCAGCTAGGACGGGAGACGAACCATGGGAGACCCTCGACCGGAAGATCATCCTGACCCCGGACTGATCGAAGGGCTTGAGCCCGACCAGTTGGTCGCAACATCCTCCCGGCCGTTACCGCCCCGTCAACTGAGTGCTGCCGCGAAGATCGGCTTTTGGACCCTGCGCGGGTTCGTGCTGCTGATCACTGCGCTCGTGGTTTATAGTTTCGTGGTCAGCCTCCGAGGACATTGACACGTCTCCCACACAACCCTGCATGCGCACCAAGATCGACCGCAAATGAACGCCGAACCGATCCTGGCCGCTGCGGTCGCGCCGGTGGCACAGGCCGTCGGCCGGCTGCCGGGCGCTGTTCTCGGCGTCGTTACCGAGGCCGGCGATCGTGCGGTGCATGTGCTCGGGCACGCCCAGCTCGTGCCCGGGCTGGTGCCGATGCGGCGCGACACGTGGTTCGATCTGGCCTCGCTCACCAAGGTGATCTTCACCACCACGGCGATCCTGCGCCTGGTGGCGCAGGACAGGATCGGGCTGGATGATCCGCTGACCGTTGCGGTTCCGGATTTGCGGCAATATGATCTCAACGCGGCGGAACGGCGGCTGACATTCAGGCAATGCCTGTCGCACCAGACCCATCTTCCGGCGGTCGAGCCGCTTTACACCTACGGGCAGGATCCTGACACCTTGCGCGCCTTCATCCTGCAACGTGTGTGGCAGGCCGGTCCGCCGGTCTATTCCGATATCAATTTCATGCTGCTCGGGATTGCCATTGAGCGGCTGACCGGACAGCGGCTGGCTGATCAGCCGGTGGCGCCCGGACTGACGTTCCGCCCGGACCCCGCCGCCTGCGCCGCCACGGAGTGCTGCACCTGGCGCGGCCGCGTGCTGCGCGGAGAAGTGCATGACGAGAATGCGTTCGCGCTCGGCGGCGCGTCCGGCCACGCGGGGCTGTTCGGCACCATCGACGGCGTGCTCGACTTCGCGCTGGAGCTGTTGCGGGGCACGGAGCCAGCGCTGGCGCCAATGCGGACGCCACAGTCGCCGACCCGCACGCTGGGGTGGGAGGCGCGACATCCGGGCTGGTCGGGGGGCGATCTCTGTTCGGGTGCAACGATCGGGCATACCGGATTCACCGGAACCGGGCTGTGGCTCGATTTCGCGCGTGGGATTGCGTGGTCGCTGGTGACCAACCGTGTGCATCCGACGCGGCACAAGGACACCGGTATCCAGGCTCTGCGTTGCCGCGTCGGCGACCTGATCGTGGGCACGTCGGCATGAGAGCGAGGCTGGGGATCGTGGTTGTTGCGCTGCTGCTGGCGATGGTCGGCGAGGCGCGGGCTGCCGGCCCGATCGACGCCCTGCTGCGCGCGTATCCGGACGAACTGGCGGGTTTCGACGGCAGCAACCTGATCTGGCGCGATGGCACGCGCATGCCGGTCAGCGATGGCAGCCCGGAGGAAAGCGTCGAGGAGATGATCCGCCACGGATCGATCCTGGATCAGTTTCACTTTTCCTATCCGGCGGGCACGCCCCTGCTGGCCCCGACACAGGATCCCGGGCGCATCCGCAACCGCGCCTTCTTCGACAAGATGTACGGCGACTGCCGGACCGGGGAGGTACTGCCGAAACTGGTCCCTGTCGTGTGGCTGCCGCGCAGTTGGGGGCACACGGTCCGGTTCACTTCGGTCAACCGGGCCGACCAGCAGTTGGCGGCGGTATCACGGGAACTGGACGAGCTGCCGGCGACGGACAAGAAATTCCTGTATCCGGTCGGCGGCACCTACAATTGCCGCGGCGTCGCCGATACCGGGCAGACCAGCATGCACGGCTGGGGCGCCGCGATCGACATCAATGTTGCGCAGTCGGATTACTGGCTGTGGCAGGCCAGCAGCGCCGGCGGCGTCCCGATATACCGGGATAGGATCCCGCTTGAGATCGTGGCGGTGTTCGAGCGTCATGGTTTCATTTGGGGCGGACGGTGGCTGCACTTCGACACGATGCATTTCGAGTACCGGCCGGAGCTGTTGGACCCCAGCGCGGCCGGCAGATGATGTCGATGGGCAGGCGTCTTGGACCGATACGAACCGGGCCCGCTTCCGACCTTGCCTGCAATGACCAGGGAACTGACCTGAGTTTCATGAACCGGATCGCCGGGAGATGCGGTCAGTCCTGAACCTGGTATCGGCCGGTACCGCTGGCCGGAGACGCATACGCGAGCGGAGCTTTCACCAGACCGCATTGAGGGTGACCTACCTTCGTCATCCTGGTTCCCGGTCATTCCCGCGAAAGCGGGAATCCAGGCAAAGCCTCGGAATTTCGCGGGCTCTGGCGTGGATGCCCGCTTTCGCGGGCATGACAAGTCGGGCGCGGGCGCGACCTGTCTTTGGCGGGCATGACGGGGTCTAGAGTCTTCGTCCTCGCGGGTTGGCATTGATGCTGACCGGGGCATCGCCGGGAATAGTACGGGGCGGCACGTAACTACCTGTGGTTGTAAATAATCTATTATACAACCGATATTTCCCGTTGCGTTTCCGCATTTTATGGCGTAATTCTTATCAGAAGGTAATGCAATGCAGGTTCGGTCCGAAGCCCGATCGTGCGAGCATCAAGGCAAGGAGGATATCTGCCATGAAACTATCGACGGCACTTCTGGCCACAGCCGCAGCTCTCTTCACGGTGGTGGGCGGAGCCAACGCGGCCGTGATCGATCTGAATTTCGAAGGGATCAACGCGACTTATCCGTCAACGAACTATGCGGAGATTCTTAACTTCTATAATGGCGGCACCAGCAATCAGGGCACGTCGGGCACGAATTACGGGATCAGCTTTCCCAGCAATGCTCTGGCGATCTGTCTGAACACGCCGGGGAATGCCTGCTCGAACACCTCGCGCGGTGGGCTGGGCGATCCGAACTCCCAGAAGGGCGCGCTGTTCTTCCTGAGCGGAGCGACCACCTTCCTGGATGATCCCGCCGGCTTCACCAAAGGGTTCTCGTTCAACTACGTCGCCATCAACGAAGGCGGAAGCGTCAACGTATACAGCGGTCCGGACGGCACCGGCACCCTGCTCGCAACCCTTGATCTGCCGACGACGCCGAGCGGATGCTCCGACATCTATTCTGCCGCATTTTGCCCGTTCGTTGCCGCCGGTGTGAGCTTCGCGGGGACGGCGCAATCAATCGGCTTCAGTGGCGTGGCAAATCAGATCGTGTTTGACGACGTAACGTTTGGCAGCGCGACTCCGGGGGTGCCGGAGCCGACAACGCTGGCAATCCTGGGTGCCGGCCTGGTTGGCCTCGGCGTCGCGCGTCGCAAGTTCCGCTGACCACCTAACGCGGGCCGGAATTCCG
>DATDIC010000067.1:0-2682 GCA_036521275.1 Acetobacteraceae bacterium | reverse complement strand
GGGAGGGTTCCGCATGGCGATGGTTCCTTCGCGTTGTCGATGGCGCAGTGTATCGCGGCTGTGCGGGGTGCCAAAGCATCCTGTTGCATTGCGGGCTCGAGCCGGTTCGCGACCCAGGCGCGCCACGGGGAGGATGCCACGCGGCAATACAGTCGTTGCCCGGATTCAAATGGCGGCTTACGGTCATGCCCGTCAGGGCTCGCTGCGTAGTCCAATCGGGGGATAACAGATCATGCGACTGTGGAGACTCGCTGCCGCCGCCGTTGTGCTGGCGGCACTGGCGTCGGCCGCCGCCAGTGCCCAGACCGTGAAGCTGGGCATCATCGACAGCTATTCCGGCCCGATGGCCGGTGTCGGCGAGCAATTGGACCGCGGTATCCGGCTGTACATGAAGCAGCATGAGAAGGACCTGCCGCCGGGTGTGAAGCTGGACATCATCCGCCGCGATGACACCGGCCCCAATCCGGAGGTGGCCAAGCGGCTGGCGCAGGAACTGATCACGCGGGACCACGTGCAGCTTCTCGGGGGTGTGGTCTTCACGCCGAATGCGCTGTCGATCGCTCCGTTGGCGACCGAGGCCAAGGTGCCGCTGATCATCATGAATGCCGGCACGGCGATGATCACCACCAAGTCACCGTATATCGCGCGTGTGTCGTTCACACTGTGGCAGTCGAGCTACCCGCTCGGCGAATGGGCGGCGAAGCATGGGATCAAGACGGTGTATTCGGTGGTCTCGGATTACGGCCCGGGCATCGACGCGGAGCGAGCGTTCACCAAGGGGTTCACTGACAATGGCGGGAAGATGGTTGGCACCGTGCGGATCCCGTTGGCCAATCCGGATTTCGTGCCGTTCCTGCAGCGGGCGAAGGACGCGAAGCCGGACGCGGTGTTCTCCTTCGTGCCTGCCGGCAAGGAGGCGACGGGGCTGATGAAGACGTTCGGCGATCTCGGACTGCGCCAGGCTGGCATCAAGCTGATTGGGCCGGGCGACATCACCACGGATGAAGAGCTGCAGAATATGGGCGACGTGGCGCTGGGCGTGGTGACGATGTTCCACTACTCCGCGGCGGCGACGCGGCCGGCCAATCTGGCTTTCGTCAAAGCGTACAAGGCGATGTTCGGGCCGACGCAGGAGCCGAGCTTCGAGGTGGTCGGTGGGTATGACGGCATGGCGGCGATCTTCCATGTCATCGACGCACAAAAGGGAAAAATCGACCCGGACAAGACGATGGCGCTGCTGAAGGGGTGGAAGGACGACAACAGCCCGCGCGGCCCGATCTACATCGATCCGGAAACACGCGACATCGTGCAGAACGAATACCTGCGGCGTGTCGAGAAGGTAAACGGGCAGCTTGAGAATGTGGAGTTGGAGACCATTCCGATGGTCAAGGATCCGTGGAAGCTGCTCAATCACAAGCAATAGAGAAACCCTTTGTGCCTTCGGCGGGGGAGGGTACCGCGGCATCCGCGGCAGGTTTTGTTCGGGCAGGCAAGAATGCCTGGTAGAGTGCTGTTGGACCTGGACCCGCCGCTTCGCGACGACTCCTCCCGTCAAGCGGAAGAGGTTTGGTAGATGCTTGAAGCTGCCGTCAGCATCCTGTTTCTCGGGCTAGCCTACGCGATGATTCTGTACATTATCTCCGTTGGGCTCTCCGTGACCATGGGGCTGATGGGCTTTGTCAACCTGGCGCATGGCGTGTTCGCCATGGCGGGCGGCTATGTCACCGTCACTCTGATGAACCGCTACGGCGTCCCGTTCGGAGCGGCATTGCTGCTGGCATTCATCGTCATTGCCTTGCTCAGCGTCTTGCTGGAACGTTTGCTCTATGCGCGGCTGTACGGCGCGGGGGAGCTGGAGCAGGTGCTGTTCACTATTGGATTGGTGTTTATGGCTGTTGCGGTGGTGCGCAAGCTCTGGGGACCGTTACCGCAACCAATCACCTTGCCCGCTGTGCTGAGCGGTCAGATCAATCTCGGGTTTCGCACGTTCCCCACCTACCGTTCGTTCCTGATCGGCTTCAGCCTGACGCTGATTCTTCTGTTATGGCTCGGCATCGAGCGTACCAATTTTGGCGCCAGGCTGCGTGCGGCGGTGGACAACCGTCGCATGGCGGAATCGCTCGGCATCGACACCAGCCGGCTGTTTACGCTGACCTTCGCGCTCGGCTCAGGCCTTGCGGCGATGGGCGGCGGACTCGGTGCCGACATCCTGGCGATCTATCCCGGTTATGCCATGGAATACCTGGTGTATTTCCTGATGGTTGTCGCGGTGGGCGGGCTCGGCTCGATCCGCGGGCCGTTCGTTGCTGCGCTGTTGCTGGGTATCGGCGATACGGCGTGCAAATATCTGGTGCCTCAACTGGGTGCGTTCTTCATCTACCTCGCCATGATCGGTCTGCTGCTGTGGCGGCCGGCCGGTTTGTTTGGGCGTGCGTGAATGGTGGGTGACTCTCCGGTCGAGCAACTCATCCGCGCCCATCGCCTGCGGCTGATCGAGCTGTTGCCTTGGGTTGTTGCTGTCCTCGCCTATTTCGAGTTCGGTGACTATCTGCCGCTGGGCAGCCAGATTCTCATTATGATCCTCTTTGCGTTGTCGCTCGACCTCGTGCTGGGCTATGCGGGCATCGTTACGCTGGGTCACGCGGCGTTCTTCGGCGTGGGCGCCTATGCCGCGGGCATCTA
>DATDIC010000066.1:0-2771 GCA_036521275.1 Acetobacteraceae bacterium | reverse complement strand
TGCTGATACGGACGAACAGGAAGCGATCGAGCAGCAGGGGTTCGACCTTCGTGATTTTCATGGCAGTACCCGTATTGTTTCCGATGAGACAGTGATTGCGAGGGGTGGGGTGCGTTGCGCATCTATCCGGGCACCCGCTCCAGCTTGCCGACGACGAAAATGTAAGAGAAGACGCCGAGCAGGGCGACGCAGGCGATGAAGGTCAGCGGCCGGGTGAAGTCGCCGCCACGCAGCAGCAGGCCGATGACGATCGGCGCGGTGATGCCGGCCAGTCCGCCGACGCCGTTGAATACCCCGCTGGTGAGGCCGATCAGCCGTTCGGGTGCGGCGGCGGAGACCAGCGACCAGTGGATGGAGGCAAGCCCGTTGGCGAAGAATGCGAGCGAGAGGAACATGATGATCAGCGCCGGGCGGTCCACGAAATTCGCGCCGACGATGCTGGTGGAGAGTGCGAGCCCGCCGATGATCGGCGTCTTGCGGGCGACGCTCAGCGAGAAGCCGCGGCGGTACATCCAGTCGGATAAGGTGCCTGAGCAGAGCACGCCGATGAAGGCGCCGAGAAACGGCAGCGATGCATAGAAACCAGCCTTGATGAAGTCGAGATGGCGATAGGTGACGAGGTAGGTGGGAAACCATGTCAAAAAGAACGTCGATGTGGTGCCCCAGGCGAAGTGCCCGAAATAGATTCCCCACAGCTTGCGTCGCCCGAATACAACGGCGAGGTCGCGCAGCACCGATCCCTGACGTGTCGCGTGCCGGGTGGTGATGCGTTGCGAGAGGTCGGGGATGCCGCCGGTGGAGCGGATCAGGTCGATCTCGGCCTGGTTCACGCCGGGGAACTCCGCCGGGTCGCGATAGAGGCGGCGGAAGGCGAATGACCAGATGAGGCCTAGAATGCCGGTGAAGACGAACACTGCCGGCCAGCCGAAGGATACTTTCAGCCAGGCGAGCAAGGGGGTCAGGAACGCGAGGCCGACGAACTCCGCCGAAGTATAGACGGCGATGCAGGTGGCCCGCTCGCGCTCGCCGAACCACGTGGTGGCGATGCGGTTGTTGATCAGGAAGCTTGGTACTTCGAACAGCCCGACGGCCATGCGGAGGAAGATCAGCATGGTCAGGCCGGTGGACAGGCCAAGGCTGAGCGTGGCGATCGACCAGAAAAATATGGTCAGTGGATAGAGCACGCGCGGATGCACGCGATCCACCAACCATCCGCCAGGGATCTGCAACGGCGTATAGGTCCAGCCGAAGGCGGAGAACACGATGCCGAGCTGGACCGGATGCAGCCCGAAATCGGCGGCGATGCCAGGGGCGGCGATGGAAAGGTTGCTGCGGTCGAGGTAGTTGATAACGACCGTAACGAACAGCAGACCCATGATAACGAAACGCCGGCTGGACGCGGTCAGCGCAGCAGCGCGGGTGGGCATGGCTGGTTGTTCGGCCAACGACATGAGGGTACCGGCAGTGCTTCCGCGTAAAAGCGTACTCCGTCGCACGCCACTGGCGCAAATATTGATGGTCGGTGCATGATGGTGGCACAGGCGGGGAGTTTGCGTGATGAAGATCGGCTTGTTCCTCAATACGCAGTTTCAGCCAGGCGAAAACGTGACGGCGCGCGTTCCGGACCTGGTGCAGCAAGTGCGTGCAGCGCGGCAGAGCGGCTTTGCCTCGGTCTGGTTTCCGCACCATTACCTGACGGCGCCGCTGCAGATGCTGCAACTGACCCCGGTGATGTCGTATCTGCTGCCCGAGGCAAAAGGCATGATGGTGGGACCGGGCATCCTGATCCTGCCGCTGCTGAACCCGGTGCATGTCGCGGAAGAGGCAGCGACGCTGGATGCGCTGAGCGGCGGCAATTATGTGCTGGGCGTCGGGCTTGGTTATCGCGAGGCCGAATTCAGCGCGTTCGGGATGCGGCTATCGGAACGGGTGGCGCGGTTCAACGAGAGCCTGGCGCTGATTCGCCGTCTTTGGACCGAGGAGCGGGTGACGCATGCGGGTCGCTATTACGCGGTGCAGGAGCAGGGGATCAGCCTGCGGCCGGCCAGCGCGCTGCCGATCTGGGTCGCGGCACAGGCGGAGGTGGCGATCCGTCGCGCGGCGCGCATGGGGGATGCGTGGCTGATCGTGCCGTCCTCCACTCTGATGGAGGTGGCCGAGCAGATGCGCGTGTACCGCGCGGCGCTGGTGGAGGCCGGGCGGCATCCGCACTGCTTTCCGATGGAGCGGGAGTGCTATGTGGGCGCCAGCCACCGCACTGCATTCGATGAGTGCCGCGGGCCGCTGGAATACAAATACGCGGCCTATGCGGCGTGGGGACTGCCGGGCAGCACGCAGATGCCGTTCGAGGATTTCGTGCGCGACCGGTTCATTATCGGCGATGCGGCGTTCGTGAAGGAGGAGGTGATGCGGTATCGGGAGGCGCTGGGGGTCGATCACATGATCATGCGGGTGCAGTGGCCCGGATTGGAACAGGAGAAGGCGATGGCGTCTATCCGGCGGTTGGGGGAGATATTTTGCTGACGCGATTACAGTAAGGATTCACCACGGAGACACCGAGACACGGAGGGATTACCGATTGACCCGAAGCTGGGTTACGTGGTCCCGCATCCGGGAGACGTTGGGTTCGATGCCGGTGAAGAGGCGGAACTGTTCTATCGCCTGAAATAACATCATGCCGGTTCCGTTGGTGGTCCGTGCTCCTGTTGCTCGTGCTGCGCGCAACAGCTCTGTCTCGTCGGGCGAATAAATGACATCGGCGACCCAGAGGT
>DATDIC010000065.1:0-15098 GCA_036521275.1 Acetobacteraceae bacterium | reverse complement strand
ACGACCAGCGGACTGCGGCCGCCGATCGCGGCGTGGGCGGCGACCTCGCGCACGGTCCAGGTGCGGGTGGGGTCGGCGATGGTGAAGGCCTCCAGCGCCGAGGTCATGGCGTCGTGCTCGCCGAAGCGGATCGGTTCATCGAGCGGGAGCCGGGCGAAATCGATACCGGTCCAGCCGGACATCAGTACCAGGCCGCCCTGGTCGCTGGCGTAGCGGCGGTATTCGGCGAGTTTTTCCTGGGCGCGTTCGCCGGTGGTGTCGGTGACGACGGTGATCATGGTGAAGATCAGCAGTTCGGCGGGGTCGCGGCCGAGGGCGGCGGCGCGGCGACGCAGGTCGGCAACGATCGGGGCGATGACACGCTTGGAGGGGCCGTTGATGAACACACATTCCGCGTGCTGTGCGGCGAATTGCCGCCCACGGGTCGATGCGCCGGCCTGATACAGCACGGGGGTGCGTTGCGGTGAGGGTTCGCAGAGATGGATGGCGGACAGGCGGAAATAGGGTCCGTCATGCTCGATGCGATGCACTCTGGCCGGGTCGGCGAAGCGACCCGTGCTGCGATCCCGCAGGACGGCGGCATCCTCCCAACTGGCTTCCCATAATTTGTAGACGACCTGCATGTAGTCGTCGGCGATTTCGTAGCGCGTGTCATGGCCTTGCTGACGCACCATGCCGACGCCTTTAGCGGCGCTGTTGAGATAGCCTGTCACGATGTTCCATCCGATCCGACCCTGGGTGAGATGGTCGAGCGTGGTCATTCGCCGGGCGAACGGGTAAGGATGTTCGTAAGAGAGGGTGCAGGTGACGCCGAAGCCGAGATGATCGGTGACCAATGCCATGGCGGGAACGAGCAGCAACGGGTCGTTCACCGGGACCTGCACGGCGCCTTGCAGGGCGGCATCGGGGGAGCCGCGATATACGTCGTAGATACCCAGCACGTCGGCAAGAAAGATGCCGTCGAACTTGCCGCGTTCGAGCGTACGCGCCAGGTCGGTCCAGTAGCCGAGCGTGTTGTAGGCGTCGGCGCGGTCGCGCGGATGCGTCCACAAGCCGGGTGACTGGTGGACAACGCAGTTCATATCGAATGCATTGAGACGGATTTGCTTTGGCATGGTCAGTGCTTGTGGGCTTTAGTGTGGCCGGTAACGTCGCACGACCTCGGCCAGTCGGTCGAGCGGCAGGGCGTGTGCCATGCGGCCATACAGTCCGGCGGTCGTTTCAGCAGCGGTGAGCGCGTTGAGGATGGCTTCCTCGGTGGCCTCTGCGGCAGCCTGGAACAGGATGGTCATTGCGTCGGGCGACAGCATGCGCACGGTGCTGACGTTTTCATCGTGGTGGAGGTGGTTTCCTGTGGCGAAGCCGAGAAAGATATCGCCGCTGCCGTTCGCGCCGATGCCGCCGGCCCAGGCGAGGCCGGTCGTGGCGCGGCGGGCCAGGCGCTGACATTGGATGGGCAGCAGCGGCGCATCGGTGGCCAGTACCACGATGATCGAGCCGGCATCGGTTGCTGCGGCCCTGGGCGAGGGGACGACATCCAGCCCTATTTCGCGGCCGACCGGAATGCCATCGACCCGGAGCAGGGCGCGAGTTCCATAGTTGGCCTGGACGAGAGCGCCGACGGTCCATGCCTGGCCGGCAGATCCCACAAGGCGCGAGGCGGTGCCGGTGCCGCCCTTGAACTCATGACAGATCATGCCGGTGCCGCCGCCGACATTGCCTTCGGCGACCGGCCCGGCCTTGGCGGCGTGCAGGGCCGCGAGGGCGTGTTCCGTGGTGACGGGGAAGCTGGTGCAATCGCTTAGCCAGCCATCATAGGTTTCGGCGACCACGGGCAGGTGAAACGGCTGGGGCGCGCCTTCCTGAACGGCCAGCGCACAGATCGCATCGCGAACCACGCCGACGGACCAGGTGTTGGTGATGCAGATCGGTGCATTGATCAGGCCCTGCTCGGCGATCCAGGGAATGCCGGTCATCTCTCCGTTGCCATTGAAGGAATACACACCGGCAAAGACGGCATCGGTCCAGATGTCGCTGCGCGGCCAGATCGCGGTGACGCCGGTGCGAAGGATCGTGGGCGAGTCACTGACCAAAGTGGTGTAGCCGACACGCACGCCGGCGACGTCGGTGATAGCGTTGCACGGACCCGGGGGGAGAATCCCGGTCGAGATTCCAAGGTCACGCAGCCGGCATCTGGTCATGTGGCGCTTTCGATTGGGCCGACGGCCCAGCGCTGCGCCGGCCGTCCCGCATAGAGTGCGGGTCCCTGATAGCGCATCCCAAGCTTGCGGGCGACCGACAGGGAGGCCGTGTTGGCCGGATCGATGTCAGCGACGATTTCGGGCAGGCGGAGATTGCGGAGGGCATGATCCAGCACCGGCCTGGCCGCCTCGGCCGCATAGCCATGATGCCACGCGTGCTGAACGAGACGCCAGCCGATCTCGATCTCCGGGCCGTGCAGATCAAGCGGTGTCAGCAGAATCCAACCGATGAAAGCGTCGCAGTGAAGGATGGACCAGTACCCCATGCCGGGTGGGTAGGCGAAGCCGATGCGATGCTCGACGAAGGCCCGATGGGCGACCGGATCAGTCCAGGGCCCGTCTATGAAGCGGGTGACAAGGGGATCGCGATCCATTGCCAGGCAGGCATCGAGATCGTCGATGGTGCGCGGGCGGATGGTGAGCCGCGGCGTGGTGAAGCTGGGCATGGTGTGCATCGGCGTTCAGCGGTCCGACACCTGGACCATGTCCGGTTCCGCGGTGCCACCTGGGGCGATCGGCTCGGCGTAATAATGCGCGAGGATCAGCTTGATGCAGGCGGCGGTGGGAACCGCGAGCAGGAGGCCGATGATGCCGAACAGCATGGCGCCGATGACGAAGCCAAAGATGACCACCACCGGATGCACGGTTACCGCGCGTCCGAGTGCGAGCGGGCCGACCAGATTGTCGATCGACAGGCGCAGAGCCAGCGCATAGAGCATCAGAAATATTGCCGCGAACGTGCTTTGCTGGGCGGCGGCCAAGCCGATCAGCGCGATGGAGGTAATGGGGCCGATTACGGGGATCAGCTCGAGAAAGCCGATTATGACGGCGAGGAGCGCTGGATTGGAAACAGCGAAAATAAGGCCGAGGCCGATGTAGGCCATCGTGACAGTGTAAACAACGACGCATATCAGCCCGACGACGTACTGGCGCAACATCGGCACCAGCTTGGGCAGCATGTCGGTTACGGAACGACGTCGCTCTGGCGGCACTAACCACAGCGCTCCGGCGGCAAGGCGCGGCCCGGAGATGAGGAAATAGGGAATCAGCACGAAGGTAAGAGCCAGCCCGGCAGCCGCGCCGACGCCAACCTTGAGGGCCAGCATAAGCTGCGCGGCGCGGAACACGCTTCCCGTGCCGCCGGTAACGGCGCTGCTGAGCTGTTCGGCGGAATAATGCTTACCGAAGAAATCGAAGCCGGATGGACCGGCGACGTCAGTGACCCCTTGCCGGATCATTTGCGGCAATCTGGCTGCGACAATTGTGATCTCGTGATAGGCGGTGTGCCCGATCCACCAGATTCCCCAGCCCACTCCGCCGACGATGACGATGGAAAACAGCACCGCGGCGGGCCAACGGTGGCGGTGAAGATGGCGGGCCGACCAATCCATTACCGGATCGAGGACGAATCCGATCACCGCCGCGAATACGAAGGGGATAAGGGTGTAGCGCAGCGTGTAGGCGAGCAGCACGAGCACCGCGCCGATGATGGCGATCGGCCAGCCGCCGACGCGGGATCGGGATTCGGCCTGGGCGTCAGGCATTCGGCGGGGGAAGGGAGCCGGTGGTTCGCTTCGGGGCGGCATCAAGGGGCGGCGGTCTCGCGGCGGTCGGGCTAACGGTAAAGGGTGAGCAGGCGGTCGCGTGAGATCCACAGTTCTGTGCGGTCGCGGCGGAAGCAGTGCCGGCGGAGCGCGGGCGGGTTGAACGCGCGGGCGAACGCCCAGATGAGCACGTCTTCGCCGAGAGCATGCCATCCGTTGGGGCCCCCAATCTCGATCAGCTCTACGCCAAAACGGGCGGCAACACGCCGGATTTGGGCGCGACGGCGCCGGCTCCCGAAGGTCACGCAGGCATGAATGCCCCGTATGTCCGCCCAGGACGGATCCTCATCGAGGTACCGCGCCAGTTCCCGAAACGAACCGAGCATGCGTCGGCGGATCAGTTGCGCCCAGCGGAAGTCTGGTCCGACCAGGGAGAAGCGGGGGAGCTGTTCATTCCATATGTGCAACACTCCGATCGTCTCGCCGGCCTGGATGCAGGTTCCATCACCGAGCGCGGCTTCGTGGGGAGCGGTGGCGCGGGAAATACGAAAGAGACAGGTTGGATCGTCGGTGAACTCGCGCACACCGTACCAGCGACGCAGCACCCAGTCGGTGACGCGCACCACTGCGTTCCAGAGGAGGTCGCGTATACTGGGCCGGGATGCGCGAGCGGCGGTTCGCCGAACGGGGGCAGCAATGACGACGGAACCGACGTCCGGTCCGTCGGGCGAATCGGCAATCGTGGTGGTGGAACTCATGCGCCGCTCCCGGCGGATGGAATTGGGTCCCGAGACACGGCATCGGCCATGCGTGTTCTCCTCGAGCTAATCCGGCGGGACCGCCGCGCAGAAACCCCCAATCCTTGGCGACGGACCGACCGGGCTCCGGCATTCGGCGCAACTCCGATACTGAACTATTGCCCAAGTTCACTCTTACGCCAACAATGCCGCATGTCCGGCCACCCCCTCGACTGTCTGAAATGCCCGAGTCTGTGCTGCCGGATGGCCGGGTATGTGGAAGTGAGCCAGGCGGACATCAGAAGATTGGCCAAGTTCCTGGGGATGACTGTCCGAGCGTTCGAGCAGCGGCACATCGTGGAGACCACGCGCAAGGGGGCCAAGCGGATCAAGTCCGGCTACAACACCTGCCAGTTCCTGGGCGAGGACCGGATGTGCACGGTATACGAGGCCAGGCCGAAGGATTGCCGGGGATATGTGTGCTGGAACCAGCAGGACCGGACGGTGTACGATTTCGCCAGGTTCTTTCAGACTTCGCCGGCGGTTCTTCGGGACGAAGAGAAGAACGAGAGCGGTTAGGCGTCCAGGAACGCGGCGATTGCCGGGTCTGCCCGCAGTTCCGTCAGATCCTTGTCGGTGGGGAGTTGGGGCCGGTCTCGCGAGGCATTGACCATACAGAGGAACCCGAGGGGTTCGTCCGGGGAAGCGCGAAACTGGTGCCAGCACCATGACGGTATGGTGATCAGGTCCAGCGGCTTCACGGTGCGCACGGTGTTGCCGAGCAAGCAGCTTCCGTTCCCGCGGAGGATCATGACGGCATGCACGTGCTCGTGTCGTTCGAGCGAGGAATAGCCACTGGGTTGCATTTCGAAATAGCGCAGTTCGCAGCCCAGGGCCGGTTCCGCAAAGAGGACCTGGCGGGCAATCGCCTTGAACTGTGCTGAGCCGTCTTCCTTGTAGGGTTGGCAAGGTACGTCCTGCCATCGGAATCCGTCGGCGGCGGCTCTCAGGGATGGAGGTGGATTGCTGGTCATGGTTCCTCAGTAGCGATGGTGGGCGACGGCCCGAGCAAACTGGGCGGTCTGCCGGGTGAGCTGGTCGCCCGCGGCAAGAAGGTTGCCGCCGATCAGCAACATCGCGTCCTTGCCGTAGAAATCAAGCATCTCGGGAACGCGTTGCAGGGTCATGCCACCCGCCGGGACCGGAAGCGCGCCGCGTAGCGTCGGACCGGGTGCACGCGCGGTGGCGGCGATCGCAGCGCAGGTGGTTGGCGAGTAGCCGAACCGGCCACCGTGATTGGGGAAGATCACCGCGTCCGCACCGATCAGAGGGAACAGGCGGCCGATCAGCAGGGAGGGGTCGATGCCGGCGGCGCCACCCATCGTCGGGTGGGCGATGAATGCCATATCGGGGTTTTCGCGCATCAGTGATTGCGCGTTGGCGAAGCCGGCCAGCAGCGGCGCGATCAGGAACGTGTCCAGCCCTTCGTTGCGGGCGACCGCGATTCTCTCGCGCATGGCGCCAAGGTCGCCCGACAGGCTGGGGACATAGCGCGTGGGGTGGCCCGTCTCTGCGGCGGCCCGTCGAATCGCCGCGGCACAAGCTGGCACGCGCGCCGCGAACGGGGCGGCGGTCTGATCAGCCATGCCATGGTCGTCTTTGACAAAGTCGATTCCGCCGAGCGCAAATTGGCGGGCGAGATTGGCGAGCCGGTTCGGAGACAATCCTATCGGCTTGAGTGCGGAACAGGTCAGTGCCCGCTCGCAGGCACCAGCACGGGCGCGCAGCCCGGCAATTCCATGTCGTGGGCCGCCGAATTCCGCTGCCATTTCCGGCGGCAGGTCGAGATCGTGCAGAGCGACGTCGTGGTGGAGGGAGGTGTTGCCAAACGCCATGTTCAAGAGCTGTCCGGCATCATGGCCGACCGTTTCAGTGGCGAGGGCGATGCGGACCTCGAACAGATCGCCGCTACACGGGGTGATCGTTTCCACCCGGCCGACGATGTCGGACAGAATTCCGGGTTCGGAGATCGCCTCCAGGGGCATTTCGACGCTTTGCTCGGTGGCGATCGCGCGGGCGCGGGCCTCAATCGAGGTGGCGTCCGAGCGGACCCGGTACGTTGCGGTAAATCGGGCCATCATCCAGGGTGTGCTAGCTGGCCGTTGTCTTGGCCATGATAATTCGCGCCAAGTCCCCAACGGAGAGCAGGCTGTCCAGTTCGCGGGTGGTGAAGCGGAGGGCGAAGCGCTCCTCGACCGCCATGATGATCTCGATCTGTTTGAACGAATCCCAACCCGACACATCCTTGGCGGTGAGATCGGCGCGAAGCGGTAAGTCGCGCTGGAACACGTCGCGAAATATCTCGTCGAGGGCCACGTAGATGCGGTCTTCCGAAGCCATCTGTGTCAACCCTCGGTTACGTGAATGAACGTAGATATCGGCGTGAACGCGGCTAGGCTGAGTAGTGCGCGGCTGCCGCCGCCCGGGAAGGTTTCAGTCGCCGCAAAGCCGAGCTTCGCATAGTGGTCCTTCACCATCGCATTCTTTCGGGTGGGGATATACTCGCCGATGAGATTGCGGGCGCCCAATCGTTGCGCCTCGGCTGCGACTAGATTGAGGGTGGTCGGTTCCACCTGCCGGCCAAGCACGCGGCAGCTCATGAGCCAGGTGTCGATGAGCAAGTCGTGGTTTTGCTGCAAGCGGCCGACAATGATAGCGATCACGCCATTGTCGCCGAACCGGTCCAGCAGCCGAAGTTGCAGCCCGAAGGTGGTGGGATCGTCCATGACCGCCAGCACGCCCTGCTCAGTGTAGCGGCGGGTGGTCAGATTGAACTGATTGGACTTATTGATGAGCTGGACGATGCGCGCCAGGCCGACATTGTCGAAGCGACGCCAGACGAGCTGCATTTCCAGGCCGCGCAGATAGGAGTCGAGATCGGTGGAGGAACCGCGCAGCACTTCTCGCGCGCGGTTACCATGATACTGAGCCGTGCGTTCCCGATCCTCCTCGGTGACAGATAGTGCTTCGAAAAAGCCGCCGGCGGCGATTGCTTCGATGAAGCTGACGGGGTCTTCGGTGACCTCGGGAACTGCCACCATGGGCAGTTCGCGGCGGATTAGGTTGCGTTCGAACGGGTTGTCATCGATGAAGACGAGTGCATCGAGCCCGATATTCAGCTCTTCGGCGATCTGGCGGATGTTCGCCGCCTTGTCGGACCAGTTGGCGACGAAACAGGCGATGTCGGATCGCCGGAGCAGCATGTCTGGATGGGAATCGAACGGCTCCAGGGCATTGGCCTCGTCGTTCTTGGAGCAGATGGCGAGGATGACCCCGCGGCGGGATAGCTCGCGGCAGTAGTCCTGAAAGGCGACATAGGCTTCGCCGGACGCGGTGCCTTGGCCGACGATGATGCCATCAACCCCATCGTCGCCGACGACGCCCCCCCACAGTGTATTGTCGAGATCGAGCACCAGGCACTTGGCGGAGCGTCCCTGGAGTGCACCGAGCAGCCGCGCCACCAGCTCGCCGTACGCCGGTGCCGCCGCGGGTGCGATCTCCTGCTTGGCGTGATGCCAGTAGGTGGGATTGTGCCACGCAGCCAGGCCGTCGCGGGACGCGCGGATGTCCAGCGCCAACAGATGTACCCCGGCTTCGTCCGCAATTGGCCGCAGCGCAGCATTCAACCGGGCGGTAAAGGCGGATTTCGATCCAGGCAGCCGGTGTTCATTGCTGCCGAGCAGGGGCGGATAGGCCGGCAGGGCGGTCTGATGGATGATCGGACAATTGAACGCATCGCGAGCCAGGCGCCAGACGTGTCGGATACGGTCGGTCGCCTCCGCCAATGCGGCCTCCGAGCCTTGGGCGTCCAGGCTGGCGGTGCAGGCCGCGCTCAGATGATAAGCGTCGAGTGCCAGCAGTATGGCGCTGGGCTGAAAGTCGTGAAGAGGAGAGCGGGGGGCCGAAAGTTCCTGTAGGTACTGGCCGAACTCATTCTCATAGATGTCGATCCAGAGGCCGCGGCGCACTCCGGCGACGCGAATGGCGGACACCAGATGCGACATTGTTGCCGAACCGAGCAGCGCCAGGCGCACCGGTCGTGTCGTTAGGCCCGGCGGCATGACCCCGACGGCGCGCCGGATCGCCTGGTCGAGAGCGTTGGTGAGGGTGAACGATAGATCGTATTGCGCCAGTGCTCCGGCGATTCTCCAGGCGGCCGCCGGATCGCCCGGCAGGGTTCGCAACCGGCTCCTCCAGTCATCGGGAGGAGTGGGCAACCAATGAAGTGCCGTCATGCCACCAAGTCCGGGTGCCTTTGCCGTCACGCCGCCACCATTCTTCACCGAATGGTGACGCGCATGCTAGTCAACTCGCACAGCCGGGGTTTCCAGGAAAGCGAGAACGTCGTTCCGTCACGGGGAGGACGTTTTGCGCGGGTCCCTTGTGGAGAGACAAACCTGAAAGCTCGTTGTCCAGGGGGACAGAGTGGTTGACGATTGGAGCCAGGTTGGATGGGAGGGTCTGTTCAGTGAAGTCCGAACCGGTGATCGAAATCGCGTTCGGTCAAGGCGGGAATGACGCGTTCCACCTGGGAACGGGGTGGTCTGGAGAGGAGCCGGGGTTTCGCTGGACGGTTGGTGCCAGGAGCGAAATTTGGCTGAATCATCCCGGCTTCGCATCGGACTTGATTCTGGAGCTGGAAGTTTCGCCGTTTATCGCGCCCGGCCTGCCGGCGCAAAGATTGCGGGTGCGTCTGCGGGAGACGCTGATTGCAGAGACTGCCCTGACCGGACCGTGCAAGCTGGGATTCCGAGTACCGGTGAGTGCGCTGACGGACACCGCGCCGTTGCGGTTCGTGTTCGACCACCCGGATGCGAGGCGTCCGGCCGATTTCGGGAACGAGGAAGACGTCCGGCAACTCGCGGTCTGCTTCCGGCGTTTGTTGTTGTCTCCGATCCTGGGCCACCTCGATACGACGCGTGCTGATCCCATACCCGGTCTGACTGCTGCCGATATCGGCGCGCTGACGGGTTCTCCGGCCGTTCAGTTCATGCAGCGTTTTGAGAGCTTGGGCGATAATTGCGAGTTCGGCCTGGTGCAGCGCCGCTGCGGAGCTGAGCCGCTCGGGCTGCTGCGATTTGCCAATCTAGAGTTGCGGCAACTGCTGAACGGGCTGGAGCTGAGGTTCGAGGGGCTTGGCGAGCGCGCGGGGCTGGAGTTCTGGCTTTCCGACGGGGCCAGACGTGAATATGTCGTCCGCGACCGGCGGTACGCTCTGGTGTTCCACACATTCCTGTATCAAGGCGAGATCAGCGAAGACGAACTGCTGGAAAAACAGTCTCGCCGGCTCGGGTTTCTCGTCCGCAAACTGCTTCAAGACCTGGAGAACGGGGAGAAGTTATTCGTCTGCAAGCGGAACATCCCGTTGACGGAATCCGAGATTTTGGCCCTTCACGCGGCGTTGAAACGGTTTGGTGCCACTACGCTGCTTTGGGTCGTGCCGGCGGATGATGATCACCCTGCCGGCTGTGTCGACCAGATTCTACCAGGATTGCTGCGGGGTTATGTGGACCGGTTCGCACCGTATGAGAATGCACACGATCTTTCCCTGGAGCCCTGGCTGAGTGTTTGCGTCAATGCAGCCAAGCTTGTCGGCTGCGACGCTTTGGCGACGTAGCACTCAGGTCAAGGTAGGCCTGTGGGCCGGGTTTACCGGCTTGTCCCGGCCACGCGCGGTTAGTTCAATAGCCATAGTAGCGTCCGCCGCCGGTGGTTGGCAGCACGCTGGGGTTAAAGGTCGCGTTCCCCTGGGGAGCGCCAGGATCACTTATTACATTGTCGCCTTGAGCTTCCGGCGGCGCAACGGGAACTGCGCCAGTCAGCCCGAGCGATTGGGGAGAGCTGCCGCAGGCGGTCAATCCGCCAAGGAGCAGGACGCAGCAGGCGAAGCCTCGCATGAGAGAAACTCCAGCGCCCGGCGAGGGCACGCGCTGAAGTAGCTTGTCCGTTCTACCGACGCCAGACCTGGTTCTGAGGCACTGCAATCCGGTCGAGGGCACACCTGCGGACAATTAGCCCGCGGGCAACGCGCCCTACCGCCAGACGGGGCGGCCGAGATTAAGTGCACGGGGGCTGGTCAGGGCGCCTCCGAGAGCGCCGGCCGCGCCGCCGATGGCGGCCCCCGCCACGGGGTTTCCTCCGGCAATGCCCGCTATCGCAGCCCCACCGCCTGCTCCGATAAGCCCCCCTGAAAGGGCTCGGTCACTCGGGCGATATCCGCACCCCGCCACGGCGAGCGTCACGCTAGCGAGCATCACGGTAATCAGCACGGTTCCCCGCCCGCGGACGGGGAACCGGGCGTGACGCCGCATCATGGAGCAGTGAGAGCACCACCCAGGGCACCGGCGCCACCGCCGATCAATGCCCCGGTAAGCGGCCTGCCTCCGGTCACTGCGGCGATACCCGCCCCAGCGCCAGCTCCGAGTGCTCCGCCCGTTACCGCACGCTCTCCTGGCGAATAGCCACAGCCGGCGAGTACCAGCATCAGACTGCCGGCCAGAATGCTCAGGCTCACTTTGCGCGTCATGTGGTATGTCTCCGCTTGTCTTGTTGGAACGAACGACAGGTGGAAGGAGTTCCGATGGCATAAATCGGGCGAAGGCATGGCCGGGAGACACCCTCTTGTGAACGGCAGCCGTCAACGCTAATCCCTCCGCCTTCCGCCCTTCCGGCGCAAGGATTCTCCCTATGTTCTCGCGGCTGCTTGGCTTCATGTCCGCGGACATGGCCATCGATCTCGGCACGGCCAACACGCTGGTTTATGTCAAGGGTCGGGGGATTGTTCTGAACGAACCGAGCGTGGTTGCGATCGCCGACGTACGGGGCAAGAAACACGTGCTGGCCGTCGGTGAGGAGGCCAAGCAGATGCTTGGCCGGACGCCTGGCAACATATCGGCGATCCGCCCGCTGCGGGACGGGGTGATCGCGGATTTCGAAGTTGCAGAGGAGATGATCAAACATTTCATCCGCCGCGTGCACAACCGGCGAGCCTTTGCCTCGCCGATGGTCATCGTCTGCGTGCCATCAGGTTCCACGGCGGTGGAGCGGCGGGCGATCCAGGAAAGTGCCGAGAGCGCCGGGGCCCGACGAGTTTTGCTGATCGAGGAACCGATGGCGGCGGCGATCGGCGCTGGCCTGCCGGTGACCGAGCCGTCCGGCAGCATGATCGTGGATGTTGGCGGCGGGACGACCGAGGTGGCGGTGATCTCGTTGGGTGGCATCGTGTATTCGCGCAGCGTGCGGGTCGGCGGCGACAAGATGGACGAGGCGATCATCAGCTACATCCGGCGCAACCACAATCTGTTGATCGGTGAATCCACGGCCGAACGGATCAAGATGGACATCGGAGCGGCCTGCGCGCCGGATGACGGTGATGACGGGCCGTGGCGGGAAGTGAAAGGTCGCGACCTGATGAACGGTGTCCCGCGGGAGATCGTAGTAGCCCAGAGGCAAATTTCGGAGAGCCTGACGGAGCCGGTGGGCGCCATCGTGGAGGCGGTCAAGGTCGCGCTGGAGAATACGCCGCCGGAGCTGGCCGCCGATATCGTGGATAAGGGGATTGTGCTGACGGGGGGCGGCAGCCTGCTCTATCGTCTGGATCAGATGCTGCGGGATGCCACGGGACTGCCTGTGGCCGTTGCCGAGGATGCGCTGCAATGCGTGGCGCTCGGCACTGGTCGCGCCTTGGAGGAGATGAAACGCCTACGCAATGTGCTGACAACGATGTATTGAGAGAACTCGCCAGAGGGAATTTCTCGGGGTGATCCGGTTTTCCATACAGGCCCGGCAGGCACTGGCGAAACTGACGTTGCCCGTGTTGTTCGTGGCATCGTTCGCGGTGATCCTGCTCGGCAAGGTGGATACGATGGTGGCCGACCGGGCGCGCGTCTCGCTGGGCGACGTGCTGGCCCCGATCTATGCCGCCCTTGCGGTGCCGGCGGAGCAGGTTCAAGGAATTGTAGCGGATGCGGCGAGCCTGTGGGGCCTGCGGACCGAAAACGCGCGCTTGCGGGCGGAGAACGAAACCCTACGGAAGTGGCAGTCGGTGGCGCTGGCACTCGATGCGGAGAACCAGCGGCTGAAAGCCGAGCTCAACTGGCTTCCTCCCGAGGCTCCGGCTTACGTAACGGCCCGGGTGGTCGCGGATGACGGGGGCGTCTACGCCAAGGCGGTGCTGCTGTCGGTCGGTCCCAATCATTTCATCCGCAAGGGTCAAATTGCGCTGGACGAGCGTGGCCTGGTGGGGCGTGTGACCGATGTCGGCGCACGGTCGGCACGTGTGCTGCTGATCACCGACATGAACAGCCGGATCCCGGTGGTACTGGAAGGCAGCCGGGCGCAGGCGATCATGGTAGGGACCAACGGGCCGATACCCAGATTGATGTACTGGTCGGAAGGTGCGCCGAAGGAAGGCGAACGGGTGGTCACCAGTGGAGAAGCGAACGCGCTGCCACCTGATCTGCCCGTCGGCACCGTGCATTATTCCGCCGATCATGTTCCCGAGGTCATCCCGGCGGCGCTGCTGGATCAATTGGAAGTCGTGCGTATCTTCGAGTATGGCTTGGGGATGGTGCCGCCGGAGGCGGGACGGCCGCCGTTCCACTCCGGCTGAACGCGACCGTGGCACAGGCCGACCGGTCACCGGGGATTCGCCCGCGGCCGACTTTCCGGCGGCGGCTGGATATACTGGCGCGGCAAGCTTTCCCGGTCGCGTCCACTCTGTCGTTGATGCTGCTGAGCGATTCCCCGCTGGGTGGGCCGATGCTGTTGTCGGCGGTGACCATGATCGCGGTATTTTTCTGGTCGGTGTACCGCCCCGGCGCCATGCCTCCCCCCGCGGTGTTCCTGCTGGGCTTGCTGTTCGATCTTCTGGGCTGGTTGCCGGTGGGTGACGGCGTACTGACGCTGCTGCTGGTTCATGGGTTCTGCGTGCGCTGGGGCCGTTTCCTGGTGCGCCAGGGCTTCGTGCTCGTGTGGGTGGTTTTTGCCGGGTTTGCCGGCGCCGCGGCCGCCTTGATCTGGGCGATTGCCGGACTGATCACGTTTCGGTTGCTGCCGGTGGGACCGGCCGTGGCCGAGGCGATGCTTACGATCGTCTTGTATCCGGCGTTGGCGATCCCGCTGACGGCGGCGCATCGGACGATCGCCGACCCGGAGCGGGCCTGAATGAGCCGGGAGACACGCCGAACCGGCGTGTTCACTCGCCGCGCCCTGCTGGCAATGGGGGTGCAGATTACGGCGTTGGGGGCGCTGGCGGCGCGTCTGTACCAGGTGCAGGTGGTTGAGGGAGTCCGCTACGCCACGCTGGCGCACGACAATAGCGTGAGCCTGCGCATGATTGCGCCGCCGCGAGGCCGCATCCTGGATCGGTTTGGGGCGGTGGTGGCCGGCAACAAGCAGAACTGGCGGGCGCTGCTGATCGCCGAACAAAGCTCTGACATCGGACGCACTCTGGATGTGTTTTCGCAGATTGTCCCGCTGGATGACCACGAGCGGGCAAGGATCGAGCGCGACATAAAGCGGCACCGCCGTTTCGTGCCGATACTCGTGCGCGACTTCCTGAGCTGGGACGACATGGCGCGTGTCGAGGTCAATGCGCCGGAACTGCCGGGCATCTTGATCGATGTCGGTGCCACACGGGTGTATCCATTTGGCGATCTGCTTTCGCATGTTATCGGTTACGTGGCGCCGCCGAGCGAAAGCGACGTGAATGGCGATCCGATGATGTCGCTGCCCGGCATCCGGGTCGGCCGCGCCGGGATCGAGAAGTCGCGGGAAACGGAGCTGCGCGGCCGGGCGGGAGATGTGCAGCTTGAAGTGAACGCCTATGGCCGCGTGATTCGCGAACTGGGGCGGCAGGAAGGTGCTCCGGGGGACGATGTCGAGCTGGCGCTGGACCTGGATCTGCAACGGACAGTTCAGCGGCGGCTGGGCGACGAGAGCGCCAGCGCGGTGGTACTCGACTGCCGCAATGGCGAAGTGCTGGCGATGGTGAGTAACCCGTCGTTCGACCCGAGCCTGTTCAATTCCGGAATTCCCCAGGCGCAGTGGCAGAGCTGGATGAGCAATCCGCGCGATCCGCTGGTGAACAAGGCGGTTAACGGTCTGTATGCGCCGGGTTCCACGTTCAAGATGGCGGTGGCGCTCGCCGCGTTACAGTCGCGGGCGATCACCCCGAACGATCGTTTCTTCTGTCCCGGTTATTTTGACCTTGGCAATGCACGGTTTCATTGCTGGCGGATCGGGGGTCATGGTTCACTCGATTTGCGGGGCGGCCTGAAGAACAGTTGCGATGTGTTTTTCTATCAGGTGGCGCTGAAAGCCGGGATTGATCCGATAGCGGCGATGGCACACCGGCTTGGGATGGGGACGCCGCTTCAAATCGAGCTGCCGGCGCAGCAGGTGGGGCTGATTCCGACTCGTGAGTGGCGTCGCGGGCATGGCCATGCCTGGAATCTCGGCGACACGGTGGTCAGCGGGATCGGGCAGGGCTTCAT